>JASJAL010000157.1 GCA_030067055.1 Kiloniellales bacterium
GAGGCGGCGGAGCGCGACGGGCATTTGAAACCCGGCGGCCGGATCATCGAGGCGACGGCCGGCAACACCGGCCTTGGCCTGGCCCTGGTCGCGGCGCAGAAGGGCTACGGCCTGACCATCGTGGTCCCGGATAAGATGGCCCAGGAGAAGATCTTCCATCTGCGCGCCCTGGGCGCCGAGGTGCTGCTGACCCGTTCGGACGTCGGCAAGGGCCATTCAGAGTACTACCAGGACATGGCCGAGCGGATCGCAGCCGAGACCGGTGCCCTCTACGTCAACCAGTTCGGCAACCCGGCCAACCCGCAGGCCCACGTCGAGACCACCGGCCCGGAGATCTGGGCGCAGATGGGCCACACGCTGGACGCGGTGGTCTGCGGCGTCGGCTCGGGCGGAACCATCACCGGTCTGTCGCGCTACTTCGCCGAGGTTGCCCCGGATGTCGAGATGGTCCTAGCCGACCCGGTCGGCTCGGTCCTCGCGGAATACGTCGAGACCGGCCGCGTCAGCGACGAGGTCGGCTCCTGGCTGGTCGAGGGCATCGGTGAGGACTTTATTCCACCGATCTCGGATTTTTCGCGGGTCAAGCGCGCTTACACCGTGTCGGACGCCGACGCCTTCGCCACCGCCCGGGAACTCTTGCACAAGGAAGGAATCCTGGCCGGGTCCTCTTCGGGCACCCTGATCGCCGCCGCGCTGCGCTATTGCCGCGAACAGCGCGAACCCAAGCGCGTGGTCACCTTCGTCTGCGACAGCGGTAACAAGTACCTGTCGAAGATGTTCAATGACTACTGGATGATGGACCAGGGCTTCCTTAAGCGGGAGAGCTTCGGCGACCTGCGCGACCTGATCAGCCGACGCTACCAGGAGCATGCCACCGTCACCGTCAAGCCGGACGACAGCCTGTTGGCTGCCTACGGCCGCATGAAGCTCTACGACGTCTCCCAGTTGCCCGTCGTCTCCGCCGACCGGGTGGTCGGGATCATCGACGAAGAAGACATCCTATTGGCCGTTTTCGAGCAGGAGGACCGCTTCCCGGACCCGGTGGAAAGCGCCATGACCGCGCGCGTCGAAACTTTGCAGGCGAGCGAGCCGATCGACCGGCTGATGCCCGTCTTCCAGAGGGGACATGTTGCGATCGTGCTGGAGGGTGAGGCCTTTCTCGGCCTGATCACCCGTATCGATCTGCTGAACTACCTGCGCCGCCGTATGAAGTAGGCCTGCCTCGTTTGCGGGCCGTCGACGGCTACTTGTGGCGGAAGGTGATCCGGCCCTTGGTCAGATCGTAAGGGGTCATCTCGACATCGACGCGGTCACCGACCATGACCCGGATCCGGAACTTGCGCATCTTGCCCTTGGGCTGCGCAATGATCTCGTGGTCGTTTTCGAGCCTGACCTTGAACATTGCGTTCGGCAGCTTCTCGACGACCGTTCCACTGAATGCCAGGAATTCCTCTTTCAAACCATCACTCCATCGTTGCTCGGACGAAACATTTAGAACACCCACCCGGCGATGGCCGCCCCGTTGTGAGGGCGGCCCGCCGCCAGGCACAGGTCAGTCGGCCTGAAGGTTGACGGCCTTCGGGCCGCGCGCGTCTTCCTGGACCTCGAAGCTCAGCTTCTGCCCCTCGGAGATCTGTCCCAGGCCGGAGCGCTCGACCGCTGAAATATGCACGAAGACATCCTTCGAGCCGTCGTCCGGCGCAATGAAACCATAGCCGCGCGTTGCGTTGAAAAACTTAACGGTACCGGAAGTCATGTACTGCTTTTCCCAAAAAAAGGTTACTGCCGGGGCACCTCGCCCCGCCAGGGTGAAAGCCGGCACTACACTGATGAGAGACGTATTCGGACGCGGCGCGTCAAAATGCGGTCTGCCAGATCCGGAATGCAGCCGTCACACGCTCTATATGGACGCATCCGGCCAAACGGACAAGGCCCTTGCGGGTCGTTTCGAGCCTTGGCCTTGGCTGGAAACCCGTGAATCTCAATGGATTGGACCTGATGGCCGCCAGGTCCAAGTGAATGCCATTCGAAGTTGTAGTCGGGATCGCCCTCGGCGTCCAAGTATGCTAGGTTCGGCGTAGGCCTTAAAAAGGTCAAGGGCAGAAGGCCGGTTGGCGGCGGGCCATGAGCCGTTTCAGAACTGGTCGTTAGTGCTGAGCTTGGACCTGACTGCGAGAATGAAATCCCGGGTCGTTTTTGCCTCGGTGCCGTCCACGGCGACACCGGGCTTTGATGGCGCCGTGACCGCCATGGCCTTTGGGCGCTCACTTCATCTGGAGCTCCCTGTTTCCCACAATTGGCCATTTCTCAACGGCTTACAGATCCTTCTGGCCGGAAGCCCGATTCCCTCCACCCAGACAAACGTGAGTGGACCCATGCGTTTTGCTGTTCTGGTGGTCTCTACCCTGTTCGCCGCCGGGCTGTTCGGCCCGGCCGCCGACGCAGAGGAGCCACGCCAGGGCCAGGTGCAGTTGTCCCAGAGCTCGCCCGGCCCATCGACCTCCCGACTCGTCACCCGCGGTGACGATATGATGGCGATCGGGGACATCTCCGCCGCCCGGCTCTTATACGAGACGGCGGCAACCCAGGGTGATGCCGTCGCGGCCGCCAAGCTGGGCATGACCTACGACCCGATCGAACTGAGCGCCAAGGGCGTGGTCGGCATGGTCGGCGACCCGGAGACCGCCGCCAAGTGGTACCGCCTCGCCGTCGACCGGGGCTACAACCCGGCCGCTTCCAGCCTAGCGGCCCTGAAGGACTACCTTCAGACCGGAGATCCGGCCTCCTCAGGCCGGGCCATCACGAAGGAGCCCAACCCGCCTGCACCGCTGAACAAGATTCCGGCAACCCAGGGCGTGCGACAGCAGGAAGCCAAGCAACCGGCGCTGCTGGGCGTGTCCGAGCGCCTGGACACGGGAAGCGAGATCGTGAAGCCCGAGGGCGCGGTCGGCGAGCTACGGGTGCAGCTCGCGGCGCTGAATTCGAGGCAAGCGGCGATCGAGCAGGGCGTCGAGCTTCAGGTTCGGCACTGGGACCTGATCGGCAGCAAGGTGCTGTCGATCGAGCGGCTCGCGCTGTCCCAGAACCGCGGTACGATGTACGGTATCCAGGTCGGGCCGTTCTGGGATGTCGGCTCGGCCACAAATCTCTGTAAGCAACTGAAGTCGCAAGGTCAGGACTGCTTCGTCGTCCCCTGAGCCTTCGGCCGCCGGTTCGCTTCGTCTCTGAGCCCTCGGAGCCAGGATCCGACGGGCGCTTGCCCGGCCTGGACCCTCCAGACGTTCCAGAATAGCAGGGCCAAGGCGGCAAAGGCCGCGGCCAAGACACCGTCGACCGCCACCATGCCCCAAACGGCGTCACGCGGAACCGCGCTGGCAAGCGCGATGATCGCCAAGAACGCCGAAAAGATCGCGCAAAAAATCGCACCGAATTTGGCTGTGTCCGGCGCTAGGCGCTGGGCCAGGAGCTCGGTCCAGGTGATCCTCAAGGCCAAATCCGACGGGGCCGGCTGGGCCCGGCGCAGGATGCGCCGGTAGTCGTCCGCCTCGGCGCGAAACCAGAAGAAGCCGGACACCCCCGCAAAGCCAACAACAAGCGGCAGCACCGGCTGAAGACGGTCGAGCTTGAGCAAGATCGGCAGAAGTGCGACCAAAATGACCGCCGGCAGCATCATCTGCAGCAGGCGCCAGTGATGGTGGCGGATTCCCTGGGAGACGCGCCGTGCCGCGTCCGGATCGAGCAGAAAGGTTCGGCTCAGGGGGCAAGCCCTGAACAGAAATCTGCCGTCGTCCAGCCTGCGGAACTGCCGCAGCTTCAATAGGTCTTCGGATTCGCGGAGCACTGCTCCTCCCCGCCCCTGGGCTTGGCTCGTCCCAAGAGTGCCGTCACGGCGCCCTTCTCCCCCGCCGCCGAACCTAGGGACTGCCCCCGGCATCGCCGACCCGGACAGGCTCGCACGCCGTCTTCAAGAATCCGTAAACCCAATGCCAGCCGACCGCCTGCGGACCTTGGCGGAAGCCGGCCTGGAAAGCGATTGACAGCGGGTGTCGAGGCGTCGAAGTCTCGGGGCCGAGCGTCGGAACCGCGCCACAGGGATCCCGCCACATGTCGGACGAACAGCAGAACCGCAAAAATCGCCTGGGTTTCGCGACCCGCACGATCCACGCCGGACAGGCGCCGGATCCGTCGACCGGGGCGATCATGCCGCCGATCTACGCCACCTCGACCTATGTCCAGGAAAGCCCGGGCAAGCACAAGGGCTATGAGTACAGCCGGACCCAGAATCCGACCCGCATGGCCTATGAACGCTGTCTCGCCGACCTGGAAAGCGGCAGCGCCGGTTTCGCCTTCGCCTCCGGTATGGCGGCCACGGCGACCCTGCTGGAGCTGCTCGACAGCGGCAGCCACGTGCTCGCCATGGACGATCTCTACGGCGGCAGCTACCGGCTTTTCCACAACGTCCGCGAGCGCTCGGCCGGCCTCGCCTTCACCTTCGCCGACCTGAGCGACAAGGCCACGGTCGAGGCCGCGCTCAGACCCGACACCTGCATGATCTGGGTCGAGAGCCCGACCAATCCGCTGCTCAAGCTGGTCGATTTCGAGATGATCGCGGGAATCGCGCGCGAGCGCGGAATCCTCACTGTCTGCGACAACACCTTCGCCAGTCCCTACGGCCAGCGACCGCTGGAGTCGGGCTTCGACGTGGTCATGCACTCCGCCACCAAGTACCTCAACGGGCACTCGGACATGGTCGGCGGGATCGTCGCGGTCGGCGACAATTCTGAGCTGGCGGAGCGCCTGGCCTACCTGCAGAACGCGGTCGGTGCCGTCGCCGGGCCCTTCGACAGCTTCCTCGCCCTGCGCGGCCTGAAGACCCTGGCCCTGCGCATGCAGCGCCACTGCGAGAACGCGGCCGTCGTGGCCGAGTACCTGGAAGACCACCTGAAGGTCGAGGCGGTCTATTACCCGGGCCTCGCCAGCCATCCGCAGCACGAGCTGGCCAAGCGCCAGATGAGCCGCTACGGCGGCATGGTCACGGCGGTCCTGGAGGGCGGCCTGCCGGCGGCCAAACGCTTCCTGGAGCGGGTCCGGATCTTCGCCCTGGCGGAGAGCCTGGGCGGCGTCGAGAGCCTGATCGAGCACCCGGCGATCATGACCCACGCCTCGATTCCCGCGGAGACCCGGGCCCAGCTCGGCATCGGCGACGGCCTGGTCCGGCTGTCGGTCGGGGTCGAGGACGCCGACGACCTCATCGCCGACCTCGCCCAGGCCCTGGGCTGATGGTTTCCGGGCCCGGTGCGCGCCTGTCGCCGGGTCAGGGAAAGAGATCCCGGAAAACTGCCGATTTCGGGCCGCTCCGGCCCCGCGAGGGGCACGGCCGGGCGCCCCTAGGCCTGCAAATTTAAACCATTCAACCAGTTTTTAACCGAAGTAGGCGAGGCTTCCGGCCTACGTCCTTATGGTCAATTTCATCTGCTTAGTGGGATAGCGGTCGGGTCATGCTTCTGATCGTCGGAATGCTGTTGGTCATCGGCTGCACCTTCGGTGGCTACGTCGCCCTGGGCGGCAAGCTGGGGGTGCTGTGGCAGCCCTTCGAGGTCGTCATCATTTGCGGCGCAGCGCTCGGTGCCTTCGTAATCAGCAACCCGGGGCCCGTGCTCAAGAAGTCGGCCAAGGCGATCGGCCACGTCATGAAGGGCTCCAAGTTCAACAAGGCCAGCTATCTGGAGCTGCTCACCCTGCAGTACCAGATCTTCAAGCTGGCCCGCACCAAGGGCTTCCTCGCCCTCGAGCAGCACATCGAGAGCCCCGAAGAGAGCGAGCTGTTCCAGCAGTTCCCCAAGTTCATCGGCGACCACCACGCGGTCGAGTTCCTCTGCGACTACCTGCGTCTGATCGGCCTCGGTGCCGAGAGCCCGCACGAGATGGAAACCCTGATGGACGAGGAGATCGAGACCCACCACCACGAGCAGCACGCCGTGGCCGGCGCCATCCAGACCATGGCCGACGGCATGCCGGCGCTGGGCATCGTCGCGGCGGTCCTGGGCGTCATCAAGACCATGGGATCGATTACGGAGCCGCCCGAAGTCCTCGGCGCCCTGATCGGCGGCGCCCTGGTCGGGACATTCCTCGGGGTCTGGCTCTCCTACGGTTTCCTGGCCCCGATCGCCACCAAGGCGCAGGCGGTCTACGACGCCGAGGGCAAGTACTTTCAGTGCATGAAGGCAGGTTTGCTGGCCTATATGCACGGCAGCTCGCCGCCGGTCGCGGTCGAGTTCGCCCGCAAGGCGCTGCTGTCCCACGACCGGCCCAGCTTCTCCGAAGTCGAACAGGCTTTGGACGGCTTGCCAACGGTCGGCTAGACCGCCACGGCCCGGGCAGAGGCGATGGCGAAGGACGAAAACAAACCGGTCATCATCAAGAAGGTGAAGAAGGTCAGCGGCCATGGCCACCATGGCGGCGCCTGGAAGGTCGCCTATGCCGACTTCGTGACCGCGATGATGGCCTTCTTCCTGCTGCTCTGGCTGCTTAACGCCACCACCGAGGAGCAAAAGCGGGGCATCGCCGACTACTTCTCGCCGCATTCCGTGGCGCCGAGCTCGAGCGGCGCCGGTGGCGTCATGGGCGGCCAATCGATGGACCTGGAAGGCACGCTGAACAGCGACCGGTCGCCGGTTGGCATTACGATCTCGATCCCCTCGTCGACCGAGGAGGCGGATCCCACGGAACAGGCGGACGAGAGCGAGGCGGCCGCGAAGAGCCCCGGCGAGATCTCCGACGAAGCCCTGGAACGCGAACTGGCCGAACGCGAGGCCGAGCAGTTCGAGGCGGCCGAGGAGGCACTGCGTCAGGCGATTCAGGGCGTGCCCGAGCTTCAGGACCTGGCCGAGAACCTGGTCGTCGACCAGACGCCGGAGGGCCTGCGGATTCAGATCGTCGACCGAGAGAAGACCTCGATGTTCCCCAGCGGCAGCGCGCAGATGTACGGCAAGACCCAGCAGCTCATGGGGCTGGTCGCCGATGCCGTCGCAAGCCTGCCCAACCGGGTGGCGATCAAGGGCCACACCGACGCCACGCCCTTCTCCAGCGGCTCCGGCTATTCGAACTGGGAACTCTCGACCGACCGCGCCAACGCCAGCCGCCGGGCCTTGCTCGAGGCCGGGCTCGATCCAAGCCGGATCGAATCGGTGGCCGGCCGGGCCGACCAGGAGCCGCTGATCGCGGACGACCCCTACTCCCCCCAGAACCGACGCATCTCGGTCATCCTCCTGCGCGAGAACAAGACCCAGATCGGCGGGTCCGCCGAGGGCAGCGACTCCGACGGCTGACGACGCGCCGACCCGCGCGTTGCGGCGGCAGCGGCGTCTTGGCTCTGGCCTCCGCCCCCCCGAACCTGTCATAATCTCCCCAAGCCAAGACCAGTGATCCAACCGGCGGCGGCGACGAGGTTTTGGGGAGGGCGTTACAGCTATGACTGTAGAAACTACGAGAGCACTACACTCTCTGGCGAGATCGCGTCGTCGGCTGCACCTGGTGCAGCGGCAGGCTGCGGATCTGTCATGAAGACCGAGACCCCGGGAAAAGAGGCTCAAAGGCCGACAGGCGGCGGGCTGCGCCGCCACGAGGTGCTGCTGCCGCCAGCACACACCTTCTACGTGATGGCCGAATCGCCCTGCCCCTATCTGCCCGGGCAACTTGAACGCAAGCTCTTCACCGAACTACGGCCCGAGGACGCGGGCGCCTTTTACGCCAGCCTGTCGCGCGGCGGGTTCCGCCGGAGCCATAACTTCGCTTACCGGCCGGCCTGCACCGGCTGCACCGCCTGCGTACCGGTACGAATCGACGCCGAGGCCTTCGTGGCGTCGCGCTCTCTACGCCGAATCGCGCGGACCAATCGCGACCTCGTCGCCCGGGAACGCCAGGCCCGGGCGACAACCGAGCAGTTTCGCATCTTTGCTCGCTACATCACGACCCGCCATGGCGACGGCGAAATGTCCAGCATGTCCTTCGGGGACTATCGCAGCATGGTCGAGGAAAGCGTTCTGGACACCAGGTTGATCGAGTTCCGCGACTCCGACGGGGACCTAGTCGCCGGACTGCTGACCGACTGGTCGGGCGACGGCGCCTCGGCGGTCTACAGCTTCTTCGATCCCGGGCTGTCGGGGCGCAGCCTCGGCAACTACATGGTGCTGTGGCTGGTCGAGGAATGTCGGCGCCGCGGCCTGCCCTATGTCTATCTCGGCTATTGGATCGAGGGTTCACGCAAGATGTCCTACAAGGCGCGCTTCCAGCCGCTCGAAACCTTGGGGGCCTCAGGCTGGCAGAAACTGAGACCGCTCGACGAGCCGGACTGATCTGTCACCGCCAAAACCGGGATAATTCTCAAGTCACGGCATTGCCGAAGCGTCGCGGGATTGCGTCGGTGCGGCACGACTGCCGTGGCCAAGAACATTGCTTTTCCAAGAGCCAATGCCATCGGTTGTCTTTCCGGAGATCCTAGGCTTAATTAGCGCCTCCACTTTTCGGCGCCCGGCGCGTCGAAGCGCAGGCTCGGTCTAGTTGAGGGCCGACGTCGAAGTTGCGGGGGACTTAACGCGGCGAAGCGGACGGCTACTGAGAAGAGTCCGTCAGGCTGCAAACCAGGGAGGACACCTAATGGATCGTCGTTCTTTCATCAAAAACGCGAGTGTGGCTGCAGGCGGAGCCGCTGCGGCGACGACCTTGGCGGCGCCGGCCGTTGCCCAAGCGCGCAAGGAAATGGTCATCGTTTCGAGCTGGCCCCGTGACTTCCCGGGGCTCGGCCTGAGCGCTCAGCGGATGGCCCAACGAATCACCGACATGACTGAAGGCCGGATCACCACGCAGTACTTCGCTTCTGGCGAGCGCGTCGGCGGATTCGACGTCTTCGACGAGGTCGCCTCGGGCAACGCCCAGGCCTACAACTCCGCGGACTACTACTGGAAGGGCAAGCACCCGGGCTGGGCCTTCTTCACCTCGGTGCCCTTCGGTCTGACCTACACCGAGCAGAGTGCCTGGATCAATCACCTGGGCGGCCAGGAGCTCTGGGACGAGCTGGCCGGCGAGTTCGGCTTGAAGGCGCTGCCCTGCGGCAACACCGGCGTCCAGATGGGCGGTTGGTTCAACAAGGAAATCGAGACGGTCGACGACCTCAAGGGCCTGAAGATGCGTATCCCGGGCCTGGGCGGCGACGTCATGGCCAAGGTCGGCGCCTCGCCGGTCTCCCTGCCCGGCAGCCAGATCTACGAGAACCTGGTGTCCGGTGCCATCGACGCGACCGAGTGGGTCGGCCCCTACAACGACTTCTTCCTCAAGTTCTACGAGGCGGCCAAGTACTACTACTACCCCGGCATGCACGAGCCCGGCGGCTTCATCTCCTTTGGCATCAATAAGTCCTGGTGGGGCGGCTTGACCAAGTCCGAGCAGCTGTCCATCGAGGCGGCCTGCCAGATGGAGTGCGAGATCGCGATGTCGGAGAACAACGCCAACAACGCGACCTACCTCAACCGGCTGATCAACGAGCACGGCGTCGAGTTGCG
>JASJAL010000158.1 GCA_030067055.1 Kiloniellales bacterium
GGGAGCGGGGTCTACGAGGACCAGACCCTGGGCTTTCGGCACATCCCCCTGAGCGACAGATCGGCGATCGCACGCTTCCTCAGGGAGGCCGACCTGGTCGAGCCCTTGTCCGGGTTGAAGCACCTGGATCCCGAGGAGCTGCTGCGCGAGAAGCTTGAGTTCGTCGCAATCGATCACGCTTCGCGCAACGACGCGCCGGGGGAAATCTGGGACTTCGAGCCGATGGCCCTGCGCCGCTACCTCTACCGCAACGTGGACGAATTGCCGGCAGAGCTTCACGACATTCAGAGCGTGCTGCGGGCCTGGGAACAGGACGAGCCGAGCGGGCAGCTGGATCCGGAGGCGCCGGGCTACTTCTATTTGCTGCGCTCGGCCCGGCACAAGGACCGGGACCTGGTGAACCATCTCCTGGCGCGGCTGACGCCGCTCGACTTTCGCCAGCTCTTCATCTGCAACAAGGACCTCTTCTACGAGCTCTACGAGACCTGGAATGACCGCAAACGCGGCTATGTTGCGGAATATCTCACGCGGCACTATCAGGGGCGTGCCGCCGAGGTCTGGCGGCAGCTCTACGGCCGGACCCAGGTGGCCGAGGGACCTTGGGGTGCGCGGCTGGCGGGTAAGAACTCCTTTATCCCGGAGACGGGATGATGGCTGGGCGACCGCGCTGGTGAAACGAGGGATCGAAGCCCATGCTGTATTTCTGGGTTGTCCGTTCGATCGCGATCTTCGCTGTCCTGACAGTGATCTACATCGCGCTCTCGCTGTTCAAGCGCTGGGAGGAGCGGCGCCGGCTCGGCGCGGAGTACGACAGCCTCTACGCTGGCGGCGGCGCGACCGAGCCGCGCGACCTCTACATCCAGCGCGGCATCCACAGCTACAACGGATCGCTACGACGCAAGCTGCTTCTGGGAGTCTACCTGGTGCCGCTCGCCGTGCTCGCGCTTCTGATCCTGCTCGGGTACCTGAGCTAAACTACGGCAACGGGACGTGAAGGGGGACGTGGCGTGAAGGTCGTGATCTGGATGTTGAAGCTGCTGCCGCTGGTGGTGGCGATCCTGTTCCTGCACTTCTACCTGCCGTCCAAGGACGTGGTCCGCATCGTCGACACCGACGTCAAGCGGATGGACGTGGTTTCCAATGACTTCGTGGGCGAGGGCAAGGGCGACACGCCCGCCCGGACCCGTGACGTGCGCTTCATCAACGCCGTCTGGCCGGATGGCAAGCCCAGGGTCTACCGCAACGAGGAGACCGACTGGAGCTTCCCCTGGTACTTCAAGTTCGATTCCGGGAACCTGCAGACCGAGGCCCAGGACCTGCGTTCGACCAAGAACAGCCCGATCTGGGTGGTCATCACCCACTACGGCTGGCGCATCGAGATCCTGTCGATGTTTCCCAACGCGGTCGAGGTCGAGCGCATCGACGATCCGGACTACTTCCCCATTCCCTGGTTTCGAATCGTCTTCTTCGTTCTTCTCGCCGGTATCGCGATATGGCTCTGGTACCTCTGGCGCTGGTTCGTCGAGGTCCGCTGGAAGCCCTTCCTCGCTGAGCTCGCGATCGACGACCGCTTCGAGAATGCTTCCAACGCCTTCGGACAGGTCTGGCGTTGGTTCAAGGCCAACGTTGGCGACCGCTTCGGCGGCCGGCGGAAGCCGGGAAGCGGGTGAAGCGCGTGCCGATCTGGGCTTCGGCTTGATCGAGGTCATTAACTTGGCGCGGCGAGACGGCTAAGCTGCTCTCGCTGGTCCAGGTTTCCCCGAGGAGGGCACGATGTTGAAGCGCGGGTTCAAGGCAATGCTGGCCGAGGCCAATGCCGTGATCGAGACGGTCGCGGTGCACGATCTGCCTTATGCCCAGGATGACGGCGACACGCTCGTGGTCGACGTCCGCGATACGGTCGAGCGCGAAAGCGAGGGCCAGATCCCCGGCTCGTTCCACGCGCCGAGAGGCCTGCTGGAGTTCCTCGCCGACCCCGAGAGCCCGATCTACAAGGAGGAGCTGACCCCCGACCGCCGCATGATTCTTTATTGCGGCACCGGTGGTCGCTCGGCGCTGGCCGCCAAGACCCTGATGGATATGGGCTTTTCCGATGTCGCTTCGCTGGCCGGTGGCTATGCCGCCTGGCGCAAGGCGAAGGAAGACTGACGGGCCGGTACCTCGATCCCTGTCTCGACGACGATCGGCGGGGCGTCATTGGTTTTTCGCGGTTTCCGTTAGAATCGTCTAGAACTGTTGCCGGGCTCGGCGAGGCCTTTGGCGACGCCGGCCCCATGTCAGTCGACGCGCCGGGCGGTGACTGAGCGATGGTTTGGTGTCTGACCAATCGACCGCCGAATTCGAGGGGGGCCGAAACATGCAGCTCAACAAGATCGAAAGGAACGTCGGCTGGGTCCGACTGATCAGCATCATTGCCGTCGTATCCTCGGGATTCGGCTCGCTGCTGATGTTCGTGATCGGCGCGATGAAGGTCTATCGCGCCTATGTCACCTACCTGGGAGCGGATCTGCTGAGTGCGCCCGTGCCGAACGAATCGGCGAACCTTGCCATCGCCCTGGTCGTGCAGGCGATCGACGCCTTCCTGATCGCGCTGGTGCTGCTGATCTTCGGGAAGGGAATCTACAACCTCTTCGTACACGAGGTCCAAGGCGGGGCCCCGACAACCAAGGGCTGGTCGAACATCAACAGCATTGTCCAGCTGAAAGGCATCCTGGCGGAACTCGTGATCATCATTCTCATGGTGAAATTTCTCGAGAGCGCCTTGCGCACCTCCGGCGGCTACAATTGGGAAATGCTGATCCTGCCCCTGGGCGTTCTCATGCTGGCCGGCGCGGTCCGGGTCCTGGACCTGAAATAGCCATCAAACTCGGCGAGTTTGCAGGCTCTTTCACGAAAACCGGCCAGGATCTGCGCCCGTACACCTGCACTGAGGCCTCTCGGGCAAGAACTCGCTCAGAGTAATATTTGAACCCTTCTTCGGATCTGAAAGAACAATCCTGTCTTTTTGTCACCGCCGGCGAGTTCTCTCTTGAACCCGAATCGGCTCCGGCCTATAACCCGCCTCCGCCCAAACGACGGGCGGCCTTTGCAAGCAGTGGAAACGGCAATGACGCAATCGTCATTTATCAGATTCCGGCCAATAGGACCGGACGACACCAGGGCCTGACCCGGGCGTTTCCGCTCGTGTCTTGCCCGAGAGCGATCAAGAAGAAAGGGCGAGACACATGAGACAGCTAATCCTGACATAGGCGAAAAGCCGGCACCCCTCGCTAGGTGACCGGGCTTCATTCCCTTTGGTCATTTCCTCCGTGGTCCGGGCTCGGAAGGCCCGGCCGGCGCGCCCGGCGTTCGTAATGCGCCCCGCGTGTATCGAGATTGACCGGGCCGATGTAGCTCAGTGGAAGAGCGCCGGGCGAAAGCGCCCGGAGGGCGCGGGTTCGATTCCCGTCATCGGAACCTGAATGTAGCTCAGTGGGTAGAGCACTGGAATTTGGATCCAGCAGTCGAGGGTTCGATTCCCTCCATTCCTCAGCCTGAAAAGCTGTTCCACCTGCCAAGTGGCTGACATTTCGAGGGTGCCGGAAGGGGGCCAGACCCCACGGGGTTCCGCGGCTTCGGCGGCGGGCCCCGCGGGGTCGGGCGCGGCGGTGCCCTGTGCCGCGCGTCCCGCCGGCCTCGCCCGCCGCGGCGCGGCAACGGGCACGCCGGTCCGGTTTCGGGATCCTACGGGATCCCGCGCCGGCCGGCACCCCCGGCGGCGCCCCGCGGCGGGCGGGTCCGGCGGCCGCACGGCCCGCGCCGTGGCGTCGGCGCCCTTCCGGTCATCCGCAACTCAAATGATTGATTAGGAACTTTTCGTTCCACCGACGTGACGAGAAATGAAAGGAGAAGACCGATGGTCATGAAGACCGAACGGATTGCGGACACGGAGCTGGGTCTCCTGTACCGCGACCGGGTCTTCCAGAAGGTTCTGGGACCCGGGGTTCACCGCCGGCTGCCGAACATGTCGGCGCGCACCCAGGTCTACAAGCTGGACCTGCGGGCGCTGCCGGTGCGCGATGCCGCGCTGGAGGCGCTCTACCTGACGCGCCCCGAGGCGGTCGCCCAGCACTTCGTCGTGGCGGACGTGGCCGACAACGAGCTCGGCCTGGTCTTCGCCGACGGCAAGCTGGTCGACCTGGTCGGGCCGGGTCAGCGGGCCTTCTACGCCAAGAACCTGCGGCAGATCGCCGTCCGGGTCCTCGACGCCGCGACCGAGATCGAGGCGCCGAAGGAGCTGGTCGCGCCGCTGGCCCGGCTGAAGGACCAGGCCCTGGTCCTGCTGGTCGAGGTGCCGAGCGACCACGTCGGTCTGCTCTACGTCGACGGCGTGCTCCAGCGGCAGCTGGAGGCCGGGCGCTACGCCTTCATCCGGGCGGCGCGCCGGGTCGATGCCGTGACCCTGGACCTGCGCCTCCAGACCCTGGAGGTGACCGGCCAGGAGGTCCTGACCAAGGACCGCATCGGCCTGCGGGCCAACGTGACGGCCGTGTTCCGGATCGGCGATCCGATCCAGGCCGTCTCGATCACGGCGAACCTGCGCGACCACATCTACAAGGAGCTCCAGTTCGCTCTGCGTCAGGTGGTCGGCACCCGGACCCTCGAAGAGGTGCTGGGTGACAAGCAGGGCATCAACGCGGCGATCGCCGAGCGGCTGGTGCCGCAGCTGGCGGCCAACGGCCTGACGGTGACTTCCGTCGGTGTGAAGGACATCATCCTGCCCGGCGACGTGCGGGAGCTGATGAACCGGGTCATCGAGGCGGAGAAGACCGCGCAGGCCAACGTGATCAAGCGCCGGGAGGAGACTGCGGCGACGCGCTCCCTCCTGAACACGGCCAAGCTGATGGAGGACAACCCGATCCTCCTGCGGCTGAAGGAGCTGGAGGCGCTTGAGAAGGTCTCGGAGAAGGTCGGCAACGTCATTGTCGGAAACGGCATGGACGGTGTCCTCGACGACCTTGTCCGGATCAAGCCGCGCACGCGAAAGGAGGACTGAACCGGGGCCGGAACCTTCAGGGTTTCGGCCCCAACTGGTTCGGATGCGACGCTATTTTCGCGAAGTCATGTTCAAGGCGATCGTCGAACGACCGCGGCCTGATACCGGCGCCGGCTCACGACGCCGAGGCGTGCTCCGGCGCCTCCTGAGATTCGACCCCATCCGTCTCCTCCTCCGTTTCGTAATCGGCCAGCAATGGGTCTATGGGCATTGTCCCCGGGCTGGCGGCGAAGGTGGCCATCTGTCCCTCGTAGTCGGACTCCGGCGCCTCGCGCTGGAACATGCGCGCGAAGGCGAAGAGGCCGAGGCCGATCATGGCGACGGCGACGAAGACGTAGAGCCCGCCCGGTCCGAGCTGGTCCATCAGCAAGGAGGCGAAGGGCGAGGCGACGGCCGAGCCCAGGGCGAAGGTCAGGATCAGCGCCGCGGCTGCCGAGACGATGGAATCCTGGGGCAGCCAGTCGTTGGTGTAGGCGATGACGATGGCGTAGAGCGGAAAGATCGCGGCGCCGGTCACCACGGCGCCCAGCAGCACGCTCTCCCAGGCCAGCGGGCCGGAAAGCGCGAGGCTGCCAAAGGCGGCGCAGCCGGCCCCGCCCAGGGTTGCGGCCACCGCGATCACCTTGCGCCGGTCGAAGCGGTCGGACAGCCAGCCGATCGGGAACTGGAAGACCAGGCCGGCGAGCAGGGCCGTGGTCATGAAGTATGAGACCTGGTTCGCAGTCAGGCCGGCGCTGCTCCCGAAAACCGGCGCTAGGCCGACGAAGGCGCCCTGGGCCGAGCCGACGCAGAGGATGCCGATCATCCCCAGCGGGGTCTCCTTGTAGAGCCGCCTGAGGGTGAAGGCGTCGCGCTCGGTCGCCTCCGGGGTGACGGGCACGCTGGCACGGGTCATGGTGATCGGCACCAGGGCGAAGGAGACGATCATCGAGGCTAGGATGAAGAGGAGAAAGCCCTGCGCGTCGCCGAGGGTCGCCAGCAAGGGCCCGATCGAGAAGCCGCCGAAGACCGCCACCGCGTAGATCGACAGCAGGCGGCCGCGAACCTCGTTGCCGGCCTGGGCGTTCAGCCAGCTTTCGACCACGGTATAGAGGCCGGCGAAGCAGAAGCCGATGACGAAGCGGAAGGCGATCCAGGCCAGCGGGTCCGGCCAGAGCGGATGGGCCAGGACCACGCCCGAGACGGTCGAAGCCAGGGCGGCGAAGGTCCGGATGTGGCCGATCGCGCGGATCACGTTGAGGCAGTAGAGCGAGCCCGCCGCGAAGCCCAGGAAGTAGGCGGCGGTGATCGCGCCCATGGCGTGGACCGAGAAGCCTTCCAGCCCGGCGCGCACGCCCAGCACCACGAACTGCAGGCTGTTGCCGGCCAGCAGCAGGGCGAAGCAGACGATCAAGGTCGTCACGTTGAGCAGCAAATGGCGCATCGGATGGCTCCGGCTCGGCGCGGGTCTTAGGCCAGGGGCGGTCAAGACCGGAAACGGCCGCCAATCTGCTCCGCTGCGGCTGGAAATGCTGTCTTGGAAGCGAAACCAAAAATGCCGTTTTGAGGCAAGTCGAGGGAGGCGCCTGGGCGGGTCAGGGACCAGTTGACCCAGGTCAAGTACACCTCGGTCGAGACCGGGCTATCTTTCCCTGCAGAGTTGGCTTGCCTATGCTCTTGGCGTAAGGCCGGGGCAGGCGTGTTGCTGCGGTGGCCCGGCCACCGGCCGGCAAAGGGAGAGACAGGAGGCAGGGGATGAGCCGTTTCGACGAAGTACAGGCGCGGTCGCTTTCCGATCCGGAGGGGTTCTGGGGCGAAGCGGCACAGGGGCTGCACTGGGACAAGCCCTGGGACCGGGTTCTGGACGATTCCAACCCGCCTCTCTACCGCTGGTTCCCCGGCGGCGAGCTCAACACCTGCTACAACGCCCTCGATCGCCACGCCGACGGCGGCCGTGGCGACCAGGCGGCGCTGATCTACGACAGCCCGGTCACCGACACGATCCGCAGCTACACCTACCGCGAGCTGCGCGACATCGTGGCGCGCTTTGCCGGGGCCATGGCGGCCCAGGGGGTCGGCAAGGGCGACCGTGTGATCATCTACATGCCCATGGTCCCGGAGGCGGCGATCGCCATGCTGGCCTGCGCCCGCCTGGGGGCGATCCATTCGGTGGTCTTCGGCGGCTTCGCGGCCAGCGAGCTGGCGACCCGGATCGACGACGCCAAGCCGAAGATGATCGTCTCGGCCTCCTGCGGCATCGAGCCGGGCCGGGTCGTGGCCTACAAGCCGCTGCTCGACAAGGCGATCGAGCTGGCCAGCCACAAGGTCGAAGCCTGCATCGTCCTGCAGCGGCCGATGGAGCGCGCGGAGATGATCGACGGCCGCGACCATGACTGGGAGACGGTCGCGGCGACGGCCGAGCCCCACGACTGCGTGCCTGTGCTGGCGACCGATCCGCTCTACATCCTCTACACCTCGGGCACCACGGGGCAGCCCAAGGGCATCGTGCGCGACAACGGCGGCCACGCCGTCGCCCTCCATTGGAGCATGAAGAACATCTACAACGTCGAGCCGGGCGAGGTCTATTGGGCCGCCTCGGACGTCGGCTGGGTGGTCGGCCACTCCTACATCGTCTATGCGCCGCTGCTGCACGGCAACACCACCGTCATGTACGAGGGCAAGCCGGTCGGCACGCCGGACCCCGGCGCCTTCTGGCGGGTGATCTCGCAGCACGGGATCTCGACCATGTTCACCGCGCCGACCGCCTTCCGCGCGATCCGACAGCAGGACCCGGAAGGCGAGCACATCGGCCGCTACGACCTTTCCAAGTTCCGAGCCCTGTTCCTGGCCGGCGAGCGCTGCGATCCGGACACCCTGCACTGGGCGGAGGAGAAGCTGAAGGTGCCGGTCATCGATCACTGGTGGCAGACCGAGACCGGCTGGGCGATCGCCGCCAACTGCCTGGGCATCGAGCAGCTTCCGGTCAAGGCCGGCTCGCCGACGCGGGCGGCGCCGGGCTGGGACGTCCAGGTCCTGGACAGCGAGGGCCGGCCCGTCGGCCCCGGCGAGATCGGCGCCATCGTGGTCAAGCTGCCGATGCCGCCCTCCTCGCTGCCGACCCTCTGGCAGGCCGAGGACCGCTTCCGGCAGGCCTACCTCACGGAATACCCTGGCTACTACCAGAGCGGCGACGCCGGCTACATCGACGAGGACGGCTACATCTTCGTCATGTCGCGCACCGACGACATCATCAACGTCGCCGGGCACCGGCTCTCGACCGGGGCGATGGAGGAGGTTCTGGCCTCTCACCCCGACGTTGCCGAATGCGCGGTGGTCGGCGTGCACGACAAACTCAAGGGCCAGCTGCCGGTCGGCTTCCTGGTGCTCAACGCCGGGGCCGAGCGCGAGGACGAGGAGATCGTCAAGGAAGTGGTCCAGATGGTCCGCAACGAGATCGGTCCGGTCGCCGCCTTCAAGCTGGCCACCGTGGTCAAGCGCCTGCCCAAGACCCGCTCGGGCAAGATCCTGCGCGGCACCATGCGCCAGATCGCCGACGGCGAGGACTACAAGGTGCCGGCCACCATCGACGACCCGGTGATCCTCGAGGAGATCACCGACTCCCTGCGCGGCATCGGCTACGGCGACGGCTAAAAAAAGGGCGCGTCCTGGAGGGTGGGGGGAACGGACGCGCCAAGTTCACAGGGAGTTTCGGGGTCGGTCAGTCGTCAGGCTACGGCCCCCTCCGAAATCCTCTTGGAAAGCAGCACCGCCAGGGTGCCGGCCCGGTCGTTGGCGCGGCAGGCTCCCAGCGCAGCCTTGCGGCCGAGCTTCGCCTGAAGGTCTTGCGACAGACGCGCATGGGCTTCCGCGGCGCCGACGTCGCCAGCGTTGAGAAGGCGCAGCCCGGGGCCTTGAATCTGAGGCTTGTGAGTCGTCATCCCTCGGCTTGTTTCCTGGTCGTCGTTTCCAGGTTGGCGCCGTGGCTCGGTTGATGCCTCCAGCGCCGCGTGGCAGCTTCTATCCTGAACAACGGACTCGGGAGGGGGTTATTCCATGCGCCTGAAGGACAAGGTTGCGGTCGTCACCGGCGCGGCGCGGGGCATCGGCCGCGCCTGCGCCCAGTGCCTGGCCGCGGAGGGCGCCAAGGTCGTGCTCTCCGATGTCGACGAGGCCGGCGGCGAGGCGGCGGCGGAGGCCTTGCAGGCCGAGGGCGCCGAAGCGCTCTTCGTGGCCTGCGATGTCGGTGACAAGGGTCAGGTCGAGGCCCTGGTCGAGCGCAGCGTTGCCGCCTACGGCGGGATCGACACCGCGATCGCCAACGCCGGAATCGTCAAGGCGGCCGACTTTCTCGAAATCTCCGAAGAGGATTTCGACGCGGTGATCCGGGTCAACCTCAAGGGCGTCTTTCTCACCGGACAGGCGGTCGCCCGCCAGATGGTTGCCCAGGGCCGTGGCGGGACCATCGTCAACATGTCCTCGGTCAACGCGGTCATGGCGATCCCCTCGATCACGCCCTACGTGGTCGCCAA
>JASJAL010000159.1 GCA_030067055.1 Kiloniellales bacterium
CCGATGACGAGCAGGAAGCAGCCGAGGATCAGCCCGTGCTTGGTTTTGGCGGCGGCAACCTGGAATTCGACGTTCATCGGGATGCTTGTATCGCCCGAAGCCGGCGGCAGGACAAGCCGCCGCCGAAGACGCGAAGGCACCGGGCCGGGCCCGGTGCCTTGCGTCGTGCCTTCGGGACCGGCGGCGCTAGATTTCGCCGCTGGTCACCTTTCTCAAGTTTTCGGAGGTCGCGTGCGCCTCGATGTCCTCCTTGTAGGTGTTGTTCTCGAAGCGGCATTGCCAGACGTGCCAGGCGATCCAGGCAACGATGGCGAGGATGGCCATGAGGCCCTCCCAGCCGACTCCGGGATAAATGAAGGTGACGTCCGCCAGGTCTTTCGCCCAGCTGTCAATCGGTGTCGTCGACATGAGTGCTTGCTCCTTTGACGTCTGGGGTTAGGCCACGGAGGCGTGCTCTTCGGCCGCGACCTCGCGACGTGCGCGCTCCGCCTCCCGGTTGCTCCGGAAGTCGAGACCCAGCAGTTCCACCTCCTTGGGAATCCGCAGGAGGTTGACGCTCTGGAGGATCTTGGCGACCACGTAGGCCGGCAGGAAGCCGAGGACCCAGAACATGATCACCGCACCGATGAACTGGCCCCAGGGCGTGATGCTGGCGAAGCCTTCGTAGGTCGAGGCAGGATGCCCCCAGAGCACGATGCCGGCGATGACCAAGCCGATAAAGCCGGCGTAGCCGTGCACGGCCACCGCGCCAACGGCGTCGTCGACCTTGAAGCGGCGCTCGACCCAGTAGTGCAGCTTGTACATCAGGAAGGTCCCGATGCCGCCGATGAACAGGGCCTGGATCGGATGGTAGAGATCGTTCCCGGCCGAGGCCGTGATGATTCCGGCCAGTCCGCCGGAGTAGGTCCAGAAGGCATCGCCCTTGGAGACCATGTAGCCGATCAGCATGCCGCCCGCGAGCGACATCAGGAAGTTGACCGTGATCGCGCTCAGGGTCGTCGGCGTCAGGTAGATGGTCGTCGCCGTGAAGGTTGTGCCGGTGATCTGGCCGCCGATGGTCTCCGGCCCGATGATCGGCACGTTGCAGGCCACGTAGAAGCCCCAGAAGCCGGTATAGATCATGAACAGCCCGATGCAGACCAGCCACGGATTGTGCGGCAGCAGGTCGCGCGGAGTCCCGTCGGCGGCGAACTTGCCGAGCCGCGGCCCGAGCACGACCAGGACGCCGAGGGCGCAGCCGCCGGCGATGCCGTGGATGACGCCCGAGGCATAGGCATCGTGGTAGCCGAGGACCTGGACCATCCAACCGCTGTAGTGCCAGCCCCAGGCCGCGTCGATGGACCAGGTCACCGATCCGATCAGGATGGCGAAGATCCAGAAGGCGAACTTTCGGATCCGCTCGATGACCGCGCCCGAGACGATCGAGGCCGCGGTCCAGGCGAAGAGCAGGAAGGCGGCCCAGAAGACTCCGCTGATGCGGTCGTCGAGGCGCGGGCCCATGCTCTCGCCCCAGGCCGTGTAGGCTTCGGCGAAGCTCGGATCCGGGTGCCCGAGGCCACCCGTGATGCCGGGTCCGCCGGGAAAGGCCCAGTAAATCCACCAGCCGAAGAAGAACCAGGTGATGGTGACCAGTGGGATCAGCATCGAGTTCTTCAACAATGTGTGCATGTGGTTCTTGATCCGGCTGGCGCCGACTTCGTACATGCAGAAGCCGACGTGGATCAGGAACATCAGGGCGACTGTGACCCAGTAGTAGAATTCGGTGAATACGGTGGTGAGGGCATTGATGTCCGTATCCATTGAGCAACCCCCTCTGTTCGGTTTTCCCGTTTGGTTATTGTCGACGCGGCGCTCAGCCTCAGGTCTGGCCTGTGGTGACGATCGCGCTTCTTGACAGCGTCACGCTCCTTGCCGGTAGGCCTGTCCTGTCCCTACCCAGCGGTCCGCGGACGCATGATCGGACCGAGAAATCCCTTCATTCAGACTTTGAGGAACCCGCCTGGTCCGAATCTCCCCTGCTGTTTCCACGTCGCGTCCAGAGGCGAGTGACGCTTGAGCGAGGCCCTGGGGCCATCGAAGCCAAGCCGCCGCGCCTCGTGGCTAGCGAAACGTGCCGAAAACGCTAATGGTCAATTTCTTGTCCAGCAACATGTTTAACCCAACAGAAACTCCAACCAGAGTTGCAGATTGCTGCGATACCACGGCTACAACCCGGCCTTCGGCAAAACGCTGGCGCCCTGCGCGCCCAGTAGATCGCGCCGCGCCTCTTCCAGGTGCTCGGTCATGACGGCCACCGCGCCTTCGACGTCGCGGCTCTTGAGCAGTTCGAAGAGCTGTCGGTGCTGCCTGTTGTACTCGGCGATGCGCGGCGCGGTCAGGATCGAGGTCTTCATCGCATTCCACTGCCGATGGCCGCGCACCTCGTTGATCTGCTGGTAGAGCCAGGACATCAGTGGATTGCGTGTGCACTCCGCCAGGGCGAGGTGGAATTGCTCGTCCTCCCGCGAAAAGGCTTCGCGGTCGCCGCCGCAGGCTTCCAGCCGCCGCAGGACCTCCTCCATGCCGTCCAGGTCGCGGCCGGTGGCGTGCAAGACCGCGAGCCGGACCAGATGCGGCTCGACCGCCAGCCGGACCTCGATCAGCTCCAGGGGACTCGTCACGTCGGCGATATTGGTCGCGCCGAGGCCGGTGCTGTGGGTGACGAAGGTGCCGCTGCCGACCCGCCGCTCGACAAGCCCCTGGTCCTCGAGCCGGCGCAGGGCCTCGCGCACGGTGCTGCGCGCGGCACCGAAGTGCTCGGCGAGCTCCCGCTCCGGCGGCAGACGATCTCCGTAGGCGTAGGTTCCCTCCAGGATGGCGTTGCGCAGTTGCGTCGCGATCGCCGCCGATCCGCTGGCCGCGACGGCGGGCGGCCGCTCGTCTGGGCGCGCCGCATCTGCGCCGGTGCTACCTGCCGGCCCATCCTTTATCAGTCCATCCTTGGACCGAAACTGAACCATTTTTGATCCTTTGAAAGAATTTTGGTTTGAAATTGGATTAGAATATGTTCAATTACGGGCCCGAGGGTCAAGGAAAAGAAACGCGACAGGCCCAAGAGCCCGACCCCAAGACGGCGCCACGAACGCCGCTCAACGCGACCGGGAGAGAACATGGCACTGCCGACTTCGGTGAAGTACCTGGTGATCGGCGCCGGGATTCACGGCCTTTCGACCGCCTTGCATCTCGCCGCCAAGCTCGAGGCCCAGGGCAAGGGCGGCGGCAAGGACGTGCTGGTCCTCGACAAGACGGCGATCGCCGCCGGCGCCTCGGGCATCGCCTGCGGCGTGGTACGCAACAACTACTTCCAGCCGGCGATGCGCGAGCTGATGGCGCAGTGCGTCGAGGTCTGGGAGAGCGATCCCGAGGCCTTCAGCTACCATCCCGTCGGCTACATGCAGATCTCGCCCGAGTCCATGCGCGCCGACGTCGCGCAGATCTACGAGCAGCAGCAGGCGATCGGCTACGACTCGAGCTTCGTCGAAGGCGAGGCCGAGTCGCTGCGCTACATGAAGGGCATCTTCGACGACTGGCAGGCCAAGGGCATCACCTCTGTCCTGCACGAGAAGAAGGGCGGCTACGCCAACAACACCGCCTCGATCTACGGGCTGGCGACCAAGGCCGAGGCCCTGGGCGTGCGCATCATGACCGGTATCAGGGTCACCGGCTTCGAGACCGGTCACAACTCCGAGGCCGTCACCGGCGTGATCACCGACCGCGGCACCATCGCCTGCGAGCAGGTCGTCGTCGGGGTCGGCCCCTGGGTCAACGAGATCTGGAACCAGCTCGAGCTGCCGAAGAGCGTGACCATCAAGGGCGCCGACGGCCGACTCCATCCGGACGTGCCGATGTGGCGCTATTGGGCGCTGGAGGAAGGAACCCTCGGCGTCGATCCCAAGCTACAGGTGACCAATGACGGCCAGATGCCGCCGGTGATCCACGTCGACACCGACGCGCCGCTCTACTCCGACGAGGACGGCTCCCTGATCACCGACCAGATGTGGGGCATCTACTACAAGCCCGACTTCAACTTCGGCGGCATCCAGGGCGGCGCGGCGCCGCAGAAGGTCGAGCGGCCGGTCGACGAGGTCGAGGTCGACCCCTATGGCCCGGAGTCGCCCGAGTTCGTGGTCGACGAGAACTTCGCCCACATGTGGTGCTCGGCACTGGCCTTCTGCCAGAAGCGCTTCGAGGGCAAGGCCGCGAAGTTCAAGAAGGAGCCCTCCGGCGGAATCGGCTGCTTCACCCCGGATAGCTTCCCGGTCTTCGACCGCTTTCGCGAGAACGTCTACGTGATCGCGGACTCGAACCACGGCTACAAGATGATCGGCGTCGGCAAGCTGGTCGCCGAGGAGCTGCTGAACGGCAAGTCAGCGCTGCTCGAGCCCTTCCGCTTCAGCCGCTACGCCGAAGGCAAGCTGCACCCGGTCTCGAACAGCCCCTTCCCCTGGAGCTGAGGGGAAGAGAGGCGCGGGCAGGCGTGCCAAGAATACGGTGCCCCCGGCGGAGATCGGGGTGAAAGGGAAAATGGACAGGGGAATCCGATGACCGATATTGAAGCCTTTGTGGAAGCGTCGGGCCGCGACGAACTCGTCAAGGAGGTGCGCAAGAAGATCGACGATCTGGGGATCGATTACCTCTATCTCCAGTTCGTCTCGGTCACCGGGCGGATCTGCGGCAAGGGCATCCCGGCCGACCACTGGGAACAGGTGGCCGAGCGCGGGTTCCAGCTGGTCTACGGCGCCACCGTCAACCTGTTCCTGAACCGCCATGGCGAGTATCTCGGCTACGGCCCTCAGGACAAGGAGCTGGTCGGCATTCCGGAGCCGGAGACCTTCTGCCAGCTGCCCTGGGACAAGCGGGTCGCGCGGGTCTTCTGCACCCTGTTCCGCAACCGCGAGGAACGCGAGGACCCCGGCGCCTTTCTGACGTCGGACAGCCGCGGCAACCTGCGCCGGATCCACGACCAGTTCCAGAAGGACCACAACGGTCTGCACCTGCGCCACGGCACCGAGCCGGAGATGATGTGGTTAAAGAGAGGCGAGGACGGCAAGCCCGCCGGCGGCTTCTCCAATCCCTACTGCTATCACATCGACCAGTTCGAGAGCCTGCGCCCGGTCTACATGAAGGTGATCGATTACAGCAAGGCCATGGGCCTCGACATGATCCAGGGCGATCACGAGGACGCGCCAGGTCAGCTCGAGCTCAACTTCACCTTCGACGACGCGCTCCGCACGGCGGACCGCCTGACCACCTACCGGCAGATCTGCGCCCAGGTCGCCCGCGAGTTCAACCTGATCGCCTGCTTCATGTCGAAGCCCTTCATGGGCGTCTCGGCCTCCGGCTGCCACCACAACATCTCCTTCTGGCATGGCGGCGAGGAAGAGGTGAACAGCCTGCATCAGGATCCGATGCCGGGCATGGCCAAGGTCTTCACATACCGCAAGGGCGGCGAGAACACCTTCATGCCCGATACCGACGACCCGCAGATGCCGGGCAAGGTGGGCCTTCAGGTGGTCGGCGGCATCGTCAAGCACCTGGGCGCCCTGACCGCGATCGGCTCGTCGACGGTGAACTCCTACCGGCGGCTCTGGGACACGGGCTTCTGGGCGCCGGTCTTCGCCGACTGGGGCTATCAGAACCGGACCACGGGTCTCAGGATCTCGGCACCGGGCCGCTTCGAATACCGCTCGGTCGACTCCATGGTGAATCCGCACCTCATGGCGGCGGCCATCATCAAGGCGGCGGACGACGGCATCACCAACGACATCGACCCGGGCCCGCCGGAAGATCGCAACATCTACCAGGCCATGGAAGCCGGCAAACAGGTCAAGCGTCTGCCCATGACCTTGGGCGACGCTCTGGATGCGCTCTCGAAGGACGAGGTCATTCAGTCGGCCATGCCCGGCGAGATGTATCGACTCTACGACGAGTACAAGCGCGACGAATGGGAACGGTTCCTCCACACCGTGACCGACTGGGACGTGGAAACCTACCTCGACTGTCTGCCGTAGCCGGAGGAGAGAATAGAACATGTGCGGCATTGCCGGACTCATTCACCGCGGCAAGAGCGGTGACATCGGCCAGGAGATGACCTCGATGCTTCAGGCGCTGAAGCATCGGGGCCCCGACTCCACGGGTTTCGCGCTCTACGGCGCGGCGCAGCCGAAGCATCACGTCATGCGCTTCAAGGTGGCCGAGCAGGAAGACGTTGCGAAGGGCTTCGAGATCCACCAGCAGATGCGCGACCGCAAGGCGAAGGTCGACGAGCGCATGGCCGAACTGGGCGCCACCTTGCACGAGGACGACCAGCCCACCGAGTACGCCCATCGCTACATCTTCTCCTACGACGGCGATCTGCGGCGGCTCGCGGACTACATCGAGGACATCGACGGCGTTGAGATCCTGTCGCTGGGCCACGCCCTGGAGCTGATCAAGGACCTGGGCGACGCGGGCCGGGTCTCCGAGCAGTACGCCCTCGGCCCCTTCAAGGGCACCCATGGGATCGGCCATACGCGCATGGCGACGGAATCCGACGTCGATATCCGCTCGGCGCATCCCTACTGGGCCTATCCCTTCAACGACGTCTCGGTGGTCCACAACGGTCAGCTGACCAACTACTGGACCTACCGCCGGGAGCTCGAGCGGCGCGGCCACCGCTTCATGTCGAACTGCGATTCCGAGCTGATTGCGGTCTACATCGCCGACTGCATCGATCGCGGCGAGGAACTGCAGGGCGCCATGGAGCGCTCGATCAGCGAGCTCGACGGCGTCTTTACCTATCTCGTCGCGACCTCGGACAGCCTCGGCATGGCCAAGGACGTCATGGCCGCCAAGCCGATGGTACTATACGAGGGCGACGACCTGATCGCGCTGGCCTCGGAAGAGGTCGCGATCCGCAGCATTTTTCCGCACGAGATCGACACCTTCGATCCCTACGAAGGGGAGGTTCGGGTATGGCAGAACTGAATCGGGAGCACGAATCCCACCGCATGGGGATGCACACCGAGCAGCTTGCCGGGCGGGACCAGCAGGTCTTCTTCTCGGCCAGCGAGAGCGAGAACTTCACCTATCCCTACGGCTTCGACGTCGACTTCAACAAACGGGCCGAGTTCGACGCTGCCGAGATGACCGGCCAAGAGGTCAACCTCAAGATCCGCGAGCTGATGGCCGAGGGTCACGGCACGATCGTGATCGACAATCCCGGGGCCAAGCATTCCCTGGGCGTCGGCATCCTCAACCGGCTGCAGCTCTACTTCCGGGGCAGCCTGGGCTACTTCGGCTGCGGCCTGATCGACGGTCCCAACGTGCGGATCAGCGGCCGGGTCGGCTGGTCCTGCGCGGAGAACATGATGGCCGGCACGGTGATCATAGAGAAGAACGCCGGCTCGACCTTCGGCGCGGCGATCCGCGGCGGCGACCTGGTTTGCAAGGGCGACGTCGGCTCGCGCACCGGCATCGACATGAAGGGCGGCACCATCATCGTCGGCGGCAAGACCGGCGCCTTCTCCGGCTTCATGATGCAGCGCGGCCGCATGGTCGTCCTGGGCGACGCCGGAATGAACCTGGGCGATTCCATGTACGACGGCACGATCTACGTCGGCGGCAAGATCGACGGCCTGGGCGTCGACGCCGTCGAGGCCGAGATGACCGATCTCGACGCCCAGTGGCTGAAGCGCAAGCTGGCGCTTTATGAGCTCGATGCGCCCAAGGGCGTCGAGAACATGACCAAGATCGTCGCCGGCAAGCAACTCTGGAACTACGACAACCTCGAGCCGACCGAAAAGAAGCTCGTGCTCTAGCGGGAGGAAGAAAGAAAAGCCATGGCAGCAAGAGACGAAGCCGCACCGCAGGTCGCGCCGGAGCAGGAGCCCCGCAGGCCGAAGCGCAACACCCATGTTCTGGGCCAGAGCTTCATGTTCCCGCCCGAGGTCATGGACGACATCCACATCAAGGCCGAGCTCGGGCGCTACCGCATGCGCGGCTTCTCGCTGTTCAAGAAGATCCCGACCTGGGACGACCTGACCTTCCTGCCCGGCACCCTGACCCGCTTCGTGATCGAGGGCTACCGGGAAAAGTGCGAGACCAAGACCGTGATCGGCCCGCGCGCCAAGCGGCCGCTGGTGCTGGACATCCCGATCTACATCACCGGGATGAGCTTCGGCGCGCTGAGCTACGAGGCCAAGACCGCGCTGGCCCGCGGCGCAACCATGGCCGGAACGGCGACCTGCTCGGGCGAGGGCGGCATGATCCCCGACGAGCGGCGCTATTCGGTCAAGTGGTTCTACCAGTGCATCCAGTCGCGCTACGGCTTCAACCCGCATCACCTGCAGCTGGCCGACGGTTGCGAGTTCTTCATCGGCCAGGGCTGCAAGGTCGGTCTGGGCGGGCACCTGATGGGCCAGAAGGTCACCGACCAGGTTGCCGAGATGCGCTCCCTGCCGGCCGGCATCGACCAGCGCTCGCCGGCCCGCCACCCGGACTGGCTGGGCCCGGACGACCTGGCGCTCAAGATCCAGGAGATCCGCGAGGCCACGGACTGGCAGATTCCGATCCAGCTGAAGCTCGGCGCCGCCCGGGTCTACGACGACGTCCGCATGGCCGCCAAGACCGACCCCGACTCGATCTACATCGACGGCATGGAAGGCGGCACCGGCGCCGGCCCGCACCTCGCGACCGAGGAGACCGGCGTGCCCGGCATCGCCGCGATCCGCCAGGCCCGCAAGGCCCTGGACGACGTCGGCAAGTCCGGCGACATCTCGCTGATCTACGCCGGCGGCATCCGCAACGGCGGCGACGTCGCCAAGGCCCTGGCCCTCGGCGCCGACGCGGTCGCCATCGGCCACTCGGCCATGATGGCCTTGAACTGCAACAAGGACATCCCCGAGGCCAACTTCGAGGAGGAGATGGGGGTCGAGGCCGGCTACTGCTACCACTGCCACACCGGCCGCTGCCCGGTCGGCGTCGCGACCCAGGACCCGGCGCTGCGCGCCCGCCTCAATCCCGACGAGGCGGCCGAGCGGGTCTACAACTTCCTGCACTGCCTGGCGATCGAGTGCCAGATGATGGCCCGCGCCTGCGGCAAGACCAACGTGCATTCGCTGGAGCCGGAAGACCTGGCGGCCCTGACCATGGAGGCTTCGGCCCTGGCCATGGTTCCGCTGGCCGGCTCGCAACACACCGTCGGGCGACCCGACATGACGCGCTACTGAGTGGCGAGGGAGGCAAAAATCATGGCTGGAACCTCCTACAAGGGCAGCGAAATCACCGACGTCGATCAGTTCCTCGAAGGCGAGGGCCTGGACAGCGCGCGCGAGAAGGAAATCGGCCAGCACATCGGCTATCGCTACGACGTCAACCTGGTACCCGACTACGAACGCCTGACCCCCTTCCTCAAGACCTACATGGAGGTCATGGGCTGGGACGACCTCAACTGGCTGGAGGACGTCCACATGGGCTACGAGGAGGGCCGGCCGGCGGTCTTCGACCGCAACATCAACGG
>JASJAL010000018.1 GCA_030067055.1 Kiloniellales bacterium
GGGGTCACCATCCTGCAGCTCTACGCCCAAGGGGCCGGCGGCTTCGGAATTCCGGCACAGGTGATGTCGATGCTGCCCTACCTCGCGACAATTCTGGTCCTGACAGTCATCGCCGCTGGGCCGTGGAAGGGTCGGCTCGATGCCCCGGCTTGCCTGGGCAAACCCTTTCGACCTTCGACCTGAGACAGATCAAAAGAACAACACGGGAGGAGTGATCAATGTACAACCGTTTCACACGCCGCGGATTCCTTGCCGGCTCGGCGGCCGCGGCCGGCACCTTGTCGCTGGTCGGCGCGCAGGCCCTGGCGGCGGAGCCGCTGAAGGTCGGCTTCGTTTACGTCGGCCCGATCGGTGACTTCGGCTGGACCCACGGCCACGACCTCGGCCGCAAGGCGATCGAGAAGAAGTTCGGCGACAAGGTGAAGACTTCCTACGTCGAGAACGTCGCCGAAGGTCCGGACGCCGAGCGGGTGATCCGCCAGTTGGCCAGTTCCGGCCACGGTCTGATTTTCACGACCTCCTTCGGCTTCATGAACTCGACCATCAAGGTGGCCAAGCAGTTCCCCGAGGCGAAGTTCGAGCACGCCACCGGCTACAAGACGGCAGCAAACGTCTCGGCCTACAACGCCAAGTTTCACGAGGGTCGGACCGTTTGCGGCCTCATTGCTGGGCACGTGACCAAGTCCGGCATCGTCGGCTACATAGGCTCTTTCCCGATCCCCGAAGTCGTCATGGGCATCAATGCCTTCACCCTGGCGGCGCAGAAGATCCGGCCGGACATCAAGGTCAAGGTGGTCTGGGTCAACTCCTGGTACGACCCGGGCAAGGAGGGCGATGGCGCCAAAGCCCTGATCGACCAGGGCGCTGATATCATCTGCCAGCACACCGACAGCCCAGCGCCGTTGCAGGTCGCCGAGGCGCGCGGCGTGCACGGCTTCGGTCAGGCATCGGACATGAAGTCCTTCGCGCCCAACGGCCAGCTTACCGCGATCATCGACGACTGGACCAATTACTACGTCAAGCGCACCCAGGACGTGCTCGACGGGACCTGGGCCTCGCAGTCGATCTGGTGGGGCATGAAGGAAGGCTTGGTGGTCATGGCGCCTTACGGCGAGGCGGTGCCGGAGAACGTCAGGGCCGAGGCCGACGCGGCGCAAAAGGGCATCGTCGACGGCTCGCTGCATCCCTTCACCGGCCCGATCAAGAACCAGGCCGGCGAGGTCAAGGTCTCCGACGGCAAGACCATGTCGGATGAAGAACTCCTACAGATCGACTGGTACGTCCAGGGCGTGGAGGCGTGACGACCGGCGTTTGACGGATCTGAGGCGATAGGGAAAGACGCGAAGCGAAGCCCTCCCTCTCGAGGGGAGGGCAGCTTCGCTGATCCTAGACTGGCCCGACAACTACTGCGCGGCGAAAAAGGGGCCCCATGTTCGAGGTGGTTCTCTGGGAATGGCTGGATCTCGCGGTCCGCTGGTTGCATGTGATCGCCGGCATCGCCTGGATCGGGAGTTCCTTCTACTTCGTGCACCTCGACTTGAGCCTGAAGCAGCGCGCGGGCCTGCCCGAGGGTGCCCACGGCGAGGCCTGGCAGGTCCACGGCGGCGGCTTCTACAACATGGTCAAGTACCTGGTCGCTCCGGTGCGCTTGCCGGACCAACTGACCTGGTTCAAGTGGGAGGCTTATACGACCTGGCTGAGCGGGATGGCCCTGCTGGTCCTGATCTACTACCTGCAGGCCGAGCTCTACATGATCGACCGTGGCGTCCTGGACCTCGCGCCTTGGCAGGCGGTGGCGATCAGCCTGGTCGGGCTCGCCCTGGGCTGGTTCGTCTACGATCTCCTCTGCCGCTCGCCGCTGGGCCGCAACGACAACGCCCTGGCCCTGGTCGGCTTGGTCTTTCTCACCTTGCTGGCCTGGATCTGCGCCCAGGTCTTCAGCGGCCGCGGCGCGATGATGCAGATGGGTGCCCTGATCGGTACGATCATGGTCGCCAACGTCTTCTTCGTGATCATTCCCGGCCAGCGCAAGGTGGTCGATGCGCTGATCGCCGGCGACGATCCCGACCCGGAGCTGGGCCGCCGGGGTAAGCAACGCTCCCTGCACAACAACTACCTCACGCTTCCGGTGATCTTCGTGATGATCGGCAACCATTATCCCCTGGCCTTCGCCAGCCGCTGGTCGTGGCTGATGCTAGCAATTGTCTTGGTAATCGGTGCGGTTATCCGGCATTTCTTCAACCAGCAGCACAAGGGTGAAGCGAGTCCCTGGTGGACCTGGGCGGTAGCTGCAGCCGGCATGGCGGGAATCGTCGCGCTGAGCGGCCTGCCGGCTACGGAAGCGGAGGGCGAGGCGCGGGCCGACCCGGCCGCGGTCGAGGAGATCGTGTTGTCCCGCTGCAGCATGTGCCACGCCGCCGAGCCGGTTTGGGAAGGCATCGCCCTGCCGCCCAAGGGCGTGATCCTGGAGACGCCCGAGGAGATCCGCCTACAGGCCCGGGCGATCGACCTCCAGGTTGTGCGCACCCACGCCATGCCTCCGGGCAACATCACCGAGATCTCCGAGGAAGAGCGCCGGGTCCTCGCCGCCTGGATCGCCGACGGCGCACCCGGCTGGTAGCCGCATGTCCCCGAAACCCGAGCGGGCCCTGCGCGGCCGCCTGCTGAGCTTCCTCGAGGACCCGGCGACCGCCGGTGTCGAGGCGAGTCACTCCTACATCGAGGACGGCCTGCTGGTGATCGCCGAGGGCCGGATCGCCCAGCTCGGCGAGGCCAAAGCACTGCTGGGCGAGCTGCCCAAGGGCCTGCCGGTCGATCACTATCCCGACGACCTGATCCTGCCCGGCTTCATCGATCCGCACATCCACTACTCCCAGACCCAGGTCATCGCCTCCTACGGGGCCCAGCTGCTCGATTGGCTGGAAAGCTACGCCTTCGTGGAAGAGCTCAAGTTTGCCGATCCGGGCCACGCCGCCAGGGTGGCGGCCTTCTTCCTCGACGAGCTGTTGCGCAACGGTACGACCACGGCGGCGGTTTACTGCACGGTGCATACGGCATCGGTGGAGGGCTTCTTCGCCGAGTCCGAGCGGCGCAACACGCGCATGCTGGCCGGCAAGGTCCTGATGGATCGCGGCGCGCCCGCGGGACTACTGGACACGGCACAGTCCGGCTACGACGAGAGCAAGGCGCTGATCGCCCGCTGGCAGGGACGGGGCCGGCAGCACTACGCGGTGACCCCGCGCTTCGCCGTCACCTCCAGCCCAGAGCAGCTAAAGGCCGCCGGAGCGCTTCTGCGCGAGCATCCGGAGGTCTATCTCCAGACCCACCTCGCCGAGAACCGGCGCGAGATCGACACGGTCAAGGAACTCTTCCCCGAGGCCAAGAACTACACGGACGTCTACGACCGCTTCGGCCTGCTCGGCCCGCGATCGCTCTTCGGGCACTGCCTGCATCTGGAAGAGGCCGAGCGGCGGCGGCTCAGCGAGAGCGGCTCGGTCGCGGTCTTCTGCCCGACCTCGAACCTCTTCATCGGCAGCGGCCTCTTCGACCTCAAGGCGGCCCGCGACCCGCGCTTCCCGTTGCGCGCCGCGCTCGCCACCGACGTCGGCGGCGGCACCAGCTACTCCCTGCTGCGCACTCTCGGCGAGGCCTACAAGGTCCTGCAGCTCCAGGACCAGAACCTTTCGGCGCTGGAGGCCTTCTATATTGTTACCCTCGGCAACGCCCGCGCCCTCGGTATGGAGGGTGAGATCGGGTGTCTGGCTCCCGGTCACGAAGCCGATCTCGTAATCCTCGATCCCGCCGCCACCCCGGCCATGGCCCACCGCCGAGAAAGCATCCGAGGCGACCTGGCGGAAGAGCTCTTCCTACTGATGACCCTGGGCGACGACCGCGCGGTGCGGGCGACCTACGTCGCGGGGGAACGGCTCCACGAACGGCGCTGACACTGGTGGCCGCTATCTTTCGGCTTTGGGCGCGGCGCCTCGCGTATTGCCTCGTACCTGCGGCGATCACTACACTCGCGCGAGACAGGAAGGTGGGACATGGCGGAACGAGAGCAAGACCTGCGGCCCGAGATCGAGGCGGTCTGGCGCCTGGCCAATGCGGGTCGGCTGGCGGAGGCCCGCGAGGCATCGGCTCGCCTCATGGAGATCGCGCCGATGCACCCGGAAGCCGGATTCGCCCGGGGTGTCACCTTGCTCCAGAGCGGCGCGATCGCTGACGGCATCGCGGTCCTCGAGGGTGTCGTCGCTACGGCGCCGCATCACGCCGGTGCGCGCCTCAACCTCGCGCGCGCCCTGGTCCACGCCGGGCGGAGCGAGGAAGCGGAGGCCGCGCTCCGGTCCCTGCTTGCCGCGCAGCCCGAGCTGTCGGCGGCGGCGATGGACCTGGCATCCCTGCTGACCAAGCGCGATGCTGCCGGCGAGGCCATCGAGGTGCTGGAGCAGGCGCGAGAGCACGCGCCGCGGGACGCCAACCTGCAGATCAACCTCGGCGGTCTTCAGGCGGCGGAGGGCGACCTGGACGCCGCACGCCGGTGCCTTCAAGCGGCCGTGACCCTCGACCCGCAGCAGCCGCTGGCCCACTACAACCTGGGCCGGGTGCAGCGGGACCTCGGCGCCAACGAGGCGGCCGTGCAGTGTTTCCGCAGGGCCGTGGCGCTCGACCCGCGGCTGGATCAGGCCTGGCGGAACCTCGGGAACAGCTTGCTAGATCTCGGTCGGGTCAAGGAGGCTTTCCAGGCCTTCAACGAAGGCACGAAGGCGAGGCGGGAACCCAGCGGGCCGCCGAGCCGCGACCCTTTGTCCTATCAGACCAGCGCCTCGAAGCTCACCCACGACATCGAGCAGTTCCGCTATCTCAGGGCGCGAGGCAAGCTGCCGGCCAACTTCGACGCCACGATCCGCGCCTACGAGGACACCCTCGCGGCCTTGCCGACGGCCGGCGATCTTTCCCACGTGGTCGACATTCCCAGAGACCGGCTTCCGGCACTGCAGGAGAGCTACAACCGGCTGGTGATGTGCGAGCGTTCGCCGGCGGTCTCACCCAGTGCCGTGAACCCGGCGCTGGATAGCGAGAAGATCGAGGCCGACTACGCGCGCAACGCTCCGGGCATTACCTTCGCCGACGGTTTCCTGACTCCCGATGCCTTGCAGGAGCTGAGGCGCTTCTGCCTCGAATCGACCGTCTGGTACGAGTACCGCTACGGCAACGGCTACCTGGGCGCCTTCTTCGACGACGGCTTCGCCTCGCCCTTGCTCTACCAGATCTCGGAGGAGTTGCGCCTCAAGCTGCCGGGGATCTTCCGGCATCACACCCTGCGCAAGCTCTGGGCCTTCAAGTACGACAGCCGGCTGTCGGGTATCCCGATGCACGCCGACTTCGCCGCGGTGAACGTCAACTTCTGGATCACGCCCGACGACAGCAACCTCGAGCCCGAGACCGGCGGCCTCGAGGTCTGGGACAAGGAAGCGCCGGCCGACTGGGACTTCACCAAGTACAACACGGACGAGGCGGCGATGCGGAACTTTCTTTTCGAACACAAGGCCCGCTGCATCAAGGTGCCCCACCGCCAGAACCGGATCGTCGTCTTCAACTCCGACCTTTTCCACGCCACCGGCCCGCTTCACTTTCGACCGGGCTACGAGCATCGGCGGATCAACATCACCATGCTCTACGGCAAGCGCGAAGACGCTTAGCTCGGGTGCGGCGCTGCGCGAAGCTCAGTCCAGGACCTCGAGGCCCTGGGCGCGGATCGCCGCCTCGGCGCGGGGGATGTCGTCGGGCGTGTCGACGGCGACCGAGCTGTCGGAGAGCGGGATCATCCGGACCTCGTAGCCCATCTCCAGGAAGCGAAGGATCTCGATGTCCTCCACGGCTTCCAGGGTCGACTTGGAGGTTGCCTCGGCAAAGGCCGCCAGGGCCTCCGGCGGAAAGGCGTAGATGCAGATCTGCCGCCAGGCGGTCTTGAAGAGGTGGCGCTTGGTGGTCGGGATCGAGGCGCGGCTCATGTAGAGCAGCCGTCCGTCGGGGCGGGTCACCAGCTTGGGGATCGAGGGGTTTCGGAACAAAGCCTCGTCGGAGATCTCGCACATGCCGTTGATGATCTCGCCCGGTCGCTCGCGAGCGGTCGCGAGCACGTGGGTGATGTCCTCTGGGTCGATCACCGGCTCGTCGCCCTGGACGTTGACGTAAAGCTCGGCGGGGTAATCCCGGGCAAAGGCCGCAATCCGGTCGGTGCCGGTCAGGCAATCGTTGGGTGTCATCGCCACCTGGATCCCGACCTCGGCGCAATAGTCGAAGATGCGCCGGTCGTCGGTCGCCACGTAGATGCGCTCGGCCGGCACCGCCTTCGTGCAGCGATGCCAGGTGCGGTGCACCAGCGGCACGCCGAGCAGATCGACCAATGGTTTGCCGGGCAGGCGGCCGGACTCGTAACGCGCCGGAATGACGACGAGGTAGTCGGCTTTCGAGGGCATCTGACGTTTCGTTTCGGCCTGCGACTCGGTCAGCAATCCGGCATTGTCAGCGATCGCCCGGTTAGGGGCAAGCGGGACCGGGGTCGGCGTGCGACCTTGGCCGATCCCCGCGGCCCTACTATAAGGAAGCAGAGTGAGCGCGCCGAGATCTGAGAAGGAGTCATCGTCGAATGGTCGCGGAAGCGTCGCCGCAATCCCTGCTCCTCAGGGCTAAGCAGCAGGCCGAGTCCGGCGACTTCGAGGGGGCAGAGAGCCGCCTCGGCGATGTCCTGGCGCTGCGGCCAGAGGACCCGGATGCCAACGCTCTGCTCGGCTTGATCCTCGTGAAGTCGCAGCGCTTCGGCGAGGCGGCCGGACCTCTAAGGCGGGCCTTGCGCGGCCGACCGAATGACCCGCAGCTTTGGAACGCGCTGGGTGTCGCCTGCGGCCAGGTCTTCGACGCCGAGCCGGCGCGACAGGCCTTTGCCCGTGTCGCGGCCCTGCAGCCGGACTCGCCGCAGGCCCATTTCAATCTGGCGCTCGCCGCCCGGCGCTGCGGCGACGCCGCCGGGGCGGTTACGGCCTATCGGGAGGCCCTGAGGCTCAAGCCCGGATGGCCCGCCGGCCTCAGCAACCTCTCCAGTGCCTACCGAGAGGCCGGGGACTTCGAGGCCGCGGTCGGGGCCTGCGAAGAGGCGATCGCGCTCGACCCGGACTACGCCCCGGCGTGGCACAACCTGGCCCTGGCGCTCTTCCTGAAGGGCGAACTGCCGCGCGCCTGGGAGGCCCACCGCTGGCGCTTCCGCAATCCCAACGTGGTCAGTGTCAAGCAACGGCCCTTCACCCAGAAGCCCTGGCTCGGGGAAGATCTGACAGGACGGCGCTTGCTGATCTGGGGCGAGGAGGCGGTCGGCGAAGAAGTCATGTTCGCCAGCATGATCCCGGACGCGATCTCCCGAGCCGGGCACTGCATCCTAGAATGCGAGCCGCGGTTGGAGCCACTCTACGCGCGCAGCTTTCCGGCGGCGACGGTAATTGCCCGCGCGGACCCGCCCGACCGGCGCGCCGAGGATCCCACGATCGACTACCAGGTCGGGATCGCCGATCTCGCCGGGCCCCTGCGCGCCAGCTGGGAAGACTTCCCGACCCCTCCGTCCTTCCTCGAGGTCGACCCGGCGCTTCGCGACCGCCTGCGGCAGCGCTACCTCGCCGAAGGTCCCGGGCCCCTGATCGGCCTGTCCTGGTACAGCGCCAACCCGCGGGTCGGCCTGCCGCGCTCCCTGGGCCTGCGGCAGTGGATCCCGATGCTGCAGGCGGTCCCGGCGACCTTCGTCAACCTGCAGTACGGCGATTGCAGCGAGGGCCTGGCCGACGTGAAAGAGCGGGCCGGCATCGAGATCCTGCACGACCCCGAGATCGACCAGCTCGCGAACATGGACGATTTCGCGGCGCAGACCGCGGCCCTGGACCTGGTGATCTCGATCTCGAACACGACCTGCATGGTCAGCGCCGCCGTCGGCACCGAGACCTGGACCCTGCTGCCGCGCGGCTTCGGGCTCTATTGGTACTGGTTCGAGGGTCGCGACACCTCGCCCTGGTTCCCCGGCATGACCTTGTTCCGCCAGGACCGGCCCGGCGACTGGCAAGGGGTCATCGACCGCATCGCGGCCGCGCTGTCCGACTGGACACCTCGTCCCGAGACTTCGAGCGGAGGTGCGGCGTGAAGCAGCCGGCGGAGATCCCCCGTCCGGACATCCGGCTTCCGGACCGGCTCCAGGACTGCGACCTCTTTCTCGACGATCCGATCACCATTTTCGAGATCGAGAATTTCCTGCCTGCACGGCTCTACGCGGGCCTGTCGCGGACCTTTCCCGAGGGCGCCTTCTTCGGTCATCGCTACGAGCTGGGCGGAAAATGGTTCTGCAACAACCAGCACCCAGAGTTCCGCGAGTTCATCGCGCGCTACCCGGCCTGGTACGCGCTCTACGCCTGGTTCTCCTCGGCCGACACCTTGGCCCAGCTCAAGCGGCTCGTGGATCCCTTCATTCAGCACCGCCCGGAAGAGGAGCGAAGGACCTGGGTCTATCCGGCGCCGCCGGGGTCACTCGGGCCGAGTCCTGAGGGCGACCGGACCCTGGTTCGCCAAGGCTTCGAGCTATCCGCTTTGCTAAAGGGCGATTCGATTCCGCCCCACACCGACCTGCCGAAGAAGCTGGTGTCGCTGATGATCTACTTCCCCGATCCCGACCTGCCGGCTCTGGACTCCTGCGGGACCACCTTCTACCGCGCCAAGCGCGGAGGGCAGACGCGGGTGGATTGGGATCCCATGATGATGACCGAGGCTGAGAGCGCCGACTTCCTCGTCGGCCACGAGCCCTACTTCCGCTCGGCCTTCACCCCCAACAAGCTGGTCGGCTTCCTGAAGTCGTCGATCTCCTGGCACGCGGTGCCGCCCCTCGACCTGCCCCCGGGCCGTGCGCGCAAATCGATCAACCTGAACATCTACTTGCGCTGAACCTCACTGCATCCAATGGCTTTGGACGGGGTCGCCGCCTGTGCTTCCGTCGCCTTTATCGGGTCGATCGATCCGAACCGATCGAGCATAGGTGGCTTCAGCGTCGGCACTACCCGTCGACCCTGTGGCTCACGAAGTTATCGCGTCGCCTGTGAAGTATCGCGGCTGATAGATTTTCAGACAGTTTGGGGGCTGGGCGCGGTTCTGAGGATCAGGGCGATCAAGGCGCGCAAAAGCGCCTCGAACCATCTGAGTAGCAGTCGGAAGTTGTATCCGGCGGCGGCGAGGACGGCGTTGGCGCGGTCGCCGCCTCGGCCCTTGAGGTGGTTGCGCTCCATGCGGTGCTCGGCCTTGAGGTGGCCGATCACCGGCTCGACCGCGGCGCGGCGCCGCATCTCGCGGCGGATGGTCGCGGTGACCCGGCGCACCTGGCCGGAGATCCAGACCCGGAACTTGTTCGGATAGGTGTGGCCCCGATAGCCCTTGTCGACATGGATGCGCCGGACCTCGACGCCGGTGAGCTCCTGCATCTCGGCGATGACCGGAGCGAGGGTGTGGCCATCATAGGGGTTGCCGTGCAGCGCCTTGGCGTGGAGCACGAACTGGCCGCCCTTGGGCTTGGTGACCGGGGTGGCGATGGAGACCTTGCAACCGAACTCGTAGGGCGCCCGGGCCTTGCCCTTGCCGATGCACTCGACCTCCGGCGCGTGCAGGCTGTAGAGCTTCCAGCCGCGCTGGCGCTGGCGCTGATGGCGTATCTGATCGGCCCGTGACAGGGGGACGGCGAAGGTCTCCCGGAGCTCCTCGTCGTCTCGGGTCTTGCGCCGGATGTCGCGGATCAGACGTCCCAGGCGGTTGCGCAGGAAGCGGAGCTCCCGGTTGTGGCGCTTGAACTGCTTGGCGTGGGCGTAGCGGCCAGCCATCAGCGCCGCCCTCTTGCCGACCCGGACATAGGACTGCCTGAGCGGCACTTTGTGCTTCCTGGCCTCGCGGCCAAGCAGGACGATCGCCTTGTGCATCAGCCTCGCATCGGTCGGGAAGGCGATGTTCTTCGGCTGCACCGTGGTGTCCACCGCCACCCGCTCCAGGTCCTTCGTCGCCAGGGCACCTGTCTTGTGCGCCACCGACAGGCTCTCCTGGATCAGGGCGGCGAGCTGTTCCTCGCCCAGGCGCCGGCGCCAGCGGGTCAGCGAGGAGCGCTCGAAGGGCAGCTTGTGGCAGAAGCTCTCCTCGCCGCAGAAGTGCTGGTAATAGGGGTTCTCCAGCCAGCGGGCACACAGCACCTCGTCGGACAGGTCGTGCATGTGCTTCAGGATGAACAGCCCGGCCACCAGCCGCGTCGGTAAGGGCGGCTGCCCCGGGCCCGCCTTGCACACCGAGCCAAAGCGACCGTCGAGAAAGTCCCAGTCGATCTCCCGCGCCAGCCGTGCCAGAGGATGACCAAGGTCGATGATCTCCTCCAGCGGCGGTCGCAAGAGATCCTTCTGCCGAGTGTCCCGAGGCTTGCTCATCGCTCGTTCCCGATGCCCGAAACCGAGCTTCAGAGAATCACGCCGCGGCCCGATTCGGGAATCCCAAATCGCAAGAAAACCGGCCTCTGCACCCCGCTTTCCTGCAAAATCGAATACTTCCTCAGCCCCGATCAGACAGGAATTTCAGACCCTTCCGAGTTCTTCACGGACGACGGCTTAACGTCCCGCTGTCGGATCCAGGCAAGGGGCGCGGCTTTCAGTTGCGCGCCTAACTGGTGCCAGGGACAGTTGGCAGGTCCCTGCTATTCCGCGCCTCTTGCCAGGCGTTGCAGGTCATTGTCCGAAGCTGGCTTGCCCTCGGCAGCGCCCAGGCAGGAGGCGATCTCCGCGCGGTCAAGAGTTTCCTGCCTTTCAAGTGCGGCGACCAGCCGTTTCACACCATCCTGATGCTTGCGCAGGAGGTCGCTGGCACGGTTTTCTGCCTCGCTGAGCAGTTCATGCACGGCGGCGTCCACTTCGTGGGCGGTCGTCTCGCTGAAGCGACGCGGCTGCGCGAACTCGCGGCCGAGGAAGGGGTGCTCGTCGCTCTGGCGCAGGTCGACCGGGCCGACCTCCTCGGCCATGCCCCAACGCGCCACCATGGCGCGGGCCAGCTGCGTCGCCTGCTTGATATCGTCGTCGGCGCCGGAACTCACGGTCCCGAGGAACTCCTTTTCGGCGGCCCGCCCGCCAAGCATCACCGCAAGACGGTCTTTCAAATAGTCCTCGGGCAGGGTGTGGCGCTCTTCCTCGGGAAGCATGTGCGTGCCACCCAGGGCGCGTCCGCGCGGGATGATCGTCACCTTGTAGATGGGATCTGCCTTCGGCAGGAAGTACGCTACGGTGGTGTGTCCCGCCTCGTGGACCGCCAAACGATTGTGTTCCTCGGGCTGAATCGCAAGGGTCCGCACCGAGCCCATCATGATCTTGTCACGCATCTCATCGAAGGCACGCATGCTCACCTGAGCAGCTCCTTCTCGGGCCGCCAGCATGGCGGCCTCGTTAACCAGGTTCTTGATGTCCGCGCCGGAGAAGCCCGGGGTTCCCGCCGCAACCGTTTCAAGGTCGACGTCACCAGCCAGCGGAGTCTTGCGGGTGTGAACCTTGAGGATCTCCTGCCGCGCCTTCTTGTCCGGCAGCTCGAGCGTGACGTGGCGGTCGAAGCGGCCCGGTCGCAGCAGTGCCGGATCCAGCACATCGGGGCGGTTGGTCGCCGCCAGGATGATGACCGCTTCGTGGCCCGCGAAACCGTCCATCTCGGCGAGGATTTGATTCAGGGTTTGCTCGCGCTCGTCGTGGCCACCGCCGAGTCCGGCGCCACGCACCCGGCCAACGCTGTCCAACTCGTCGATAAAGATGATGCTGGGCGCACGCTTCTTGGCTTCCTCGAACATTTTGCGCACGCGCGAGGCGCCGACGCCGACGAACATCTCGATGAACTCGGACGCGGAGATATGAAAAAATGGCACGCCGGCCTCGCCGGCCAAAGCACGGGCCAGAAGCGTCTTGCCGGTCCCAGGCGGCCCCATCAGCAAGACGCCGCGGGGCGGCTCGGCACCCAATCGGGTATAGAGCGTCGGATCCCGCAGGAAATCCACGAGCTCGGAAACCTCCCGTTTGGCGTTATCCTGGCCAGCAACATCATCGAAGGTGACTTTGTCGCTGCGCTTTTCCTCCTTCTTGGCCGAGCCGGAGAGGAAATCTGGGATGTCGCGGCCGCCGAAACGCCCCAACATGCCTTTCTGCATGCGGTTCCAAAACCAGAGATAAATGCCGATCAGCAGCAGCCAGGGTGCCAGGCCATAGAGCCAGCGCAACGGCCCCTCGCCTTCTGACGGAAGGCTTCGGATCTCGACGCCCTTGTCCTCGAGCAACGGAAGCAGCTCCGGATCGCCGAGGTCGGGGACTCGCGAGCGAACCTCGGCTGCCGTCTGGCCGAGCGCGCCGATCGGTTGGGCCTGCGCCAAGCTTGCCGTGACGCTTTTGCCGCGAAAGGTGACTTTCGAGAGTGCGTTGTCGGCAGCGAGCTGCTTGAATTCGCTGTAAGAGACATCAGCGACACGCCGCGGGGTCTGCTCCGGCAAGCCGACAAACAGCACCAGGAAGACGGCAAGCGCGGCGACCGTGACCAGCACCCAGCTCGGTATCTTGTTCATCGCAGCCAGGTCCAGGCGGTTTGCCAGCCAGTCATAGCTCCCATCGGCACGGCATGATCATCCAAGGCAGCCTTGTTCTCGGGCTTCAGTGATCGTAGCCCTGGGTGATGATATAAGCGAGCACGTTGCCTTGCTCCTCGGGCCAGAGGCGAAAGGTCGGCATGGGCAGATGCAGCTCGGCCATGAAGCGGCGCAGATAGGCGAGGTCCTTTTCCGGATCCTTGGCAATCTCCCGAAAGCTCGGAGCTTCGCGGTCGGGAATGGTCTCCTGGTCCGGTGAAACCAAGTGGCATTCTGCACACCATTGCAGCGCGACTCTCTTGCCTTTCTCCGGACTACCGACGGTCTTGGCCCCCTGACAGGCGGCAAGGGTTGCCAAGAGACAAAGCACGGGAATCCCCAAGCGCTGTCGCCGAAAATCAACTTCGGCCCACATTGTCCGACCTCTCCCTTTATCCGTGATCCCGAACCATACTGCGGCTCTTACTTCAGAGCGACGCGCCTGCCCGAGGACACCGTCGCCTGGGCCTACCCCTCAGGCCAGAGCTGGCGAAGACCTTTGGGCAGGCTGTTCCGCAGGGCATCGGCCTGACCCACCGACAGTCGCCGGGTCAGGAGGCGGAAGACCGAGGCAACCAGCGCCGCAGCATTGATCGGCTCGTCCGTCGGATTCTGCCGGAAGCCGTCGCGGATCTGGGCGAGGAATATATCCGGGTCGCGCTCTTTGACCGGCTTATGTGCCGGGTGCCAACCTTCGAAATAGAAGCCGCGCACAAGCATCGGAAGCTGAGCGCTGAGCTGGGCCGCTTCATCAACCGAGAGATGGTCCCGCAGCGCCTGCAGGGTCAAGCGCAGACCAAGATAGGCGCGATGTCGATCCTCCCATCCCAGGTCCTCCATCAGGTCCTTCAGCCAAATATTGGTGAGCTGTATGGTCTCGTCGAAGACCGCAAGGCCAGTGTTGCTCATTTCCGCCTCCCACGGTCTCTTGGTTGTCGCGTGGCGCTTGGCCAGGCCAAAGCTCCAGTCATTGGACTCCGCCCGAAGGTTCGCGACCTTGCGCCACATCAAGGAAACACAATTCCCTGGCTCGGAGGATAATCATCCCGATTTATGGTCAATTGGAGGGGACTCTTGCCGTGATGCTTGCACCTTCGAGCAAGGTCGTTCCAATCTTTGTGATCGCCATTGCGCTCGCTTTCGCTGGATCCGCGAGCGCTGCCGGCGATGCCAACCAGGCCAAGGGAATAATCGCGGAGCACTGCGCCGATTGTCATGCGGTCCCGGGCTACGGTGAGGGCGGCGGGCCAGCGCTCGAGGCCCCACCGCTGCAGGTCTTCGCAGACGACCCCACGACCTACAGCGAGGACAGGCTGCGCTCCTCGCTTCGCCAGCCGCACTGGCCGATGGGCCAGTTCCGGCTTTCAGCGAGGGATATTGACAACATCCTCGCATTCATCGCCGAGCTCAGGCGTGACACCAAATAGCCTCTATAACTTACTGTATTTAGTCACAACTCTCTAATGGGAGTCGGTCTAAAGCCTTACCGATTGCGGACCCCGATCAAGACCAACGGCGGTAGGTCATGGCTTGGCGAACCCGCTGGTCAGCAAGCTCGGCAGCCGCGGTCCTCGGCGTCACCTTCCGCTCGGCTGCAGCCGTCAAGACGGCTTCCGTGTTGTGGCGAATCTTCTCCTCGATGGTCTCAAAGGCAGCGATCTGTGTTCCCCCGGCGTATTCCACTGCGGCACAGATCACGCCGCCGGCGTTGGCGATGAAATCAGGGATCACCATGACGCCCTGCTTGTGTAGCTCTACCTCGGCATCGGGAGTCACCGGGATGTTGGCCCCCTCGGCAACCAGCTTTGCTTTGAGCCGGCCAACGTTGTCGGCGCGTAGCACGTCCGGCCGGGCGGCCGGAATCCAGATCTCGCAATCGACATCGACGATCGCGTCGCGGTCCAGCTTTTCGCCCCTTTCATAATCGAGCACGCTGCCGCCCCCGTCCTTCGCCTCGATCAGCCGGGCGATGTCGATGCCGTCCGGATCGTGCAAGGTGCCCTTGGAGTCGGCGGCGGCGACCAGAACCGCCCCGCCTTGCGCGAGAAAACGGGCGGCGTGCCTGCCGACAGAGCCGAAGCCCTGGACGGCGACCCGGGCGCCCTCAAGCTCTAGATCGCAATGTGTCTTGGCGACCTCGACAGCGACGCTGAGCCCGAACCCGGTGGCACCGATCTCGTCCAGGGGGATACCGCCGATCTCGGGCGGTAGACCGACCGCACGGCCGATCTCGTCGCGGACCCAGGCCATACAGCGCTCGTCCGTGCCCATGTCCGGCCCTACGATGTAGCCGGAGAGATCACGGATGGCACAGGCGTAGGCGCGAATGAGCCGTTCCTTGTCTTTGGCGGGCATGCGGGGATCAGCGAAGATCACCGACTTGCCGCCGCCGTGAGGCAGGCCCGCTGCAGCGTTCTTCAGGGTCATGGCCCGAGCCAGGCGGAAACACTCCTCCAGGCTGACGTCCGGGGCCATGCGCAGGCCGCCGATCGAGGGGCCGGCCGCGATGTTATCAACCACGACGATGGCCTTAAGCGCGGCCTTGGGTTCATAAACGTGGACGATCTGCGCCGGGCCAAGATCGTCGGCGAAACGAAACACGTCTTCTCCGCCGTGGCTCTGCATTGCCTTTGCCCCCTACTCCCTCGCCTCGAGGTCCACTTTCACGGCCGCCAGGAAGCGCGCGGCCTCGCCGCCCATCACCGCCCGGTGGTCGAAGGTCAGCGACAGGGGTAGGATCCGGCGCACCGCCGGCTCCCCCGCGACCGGCACGACCGCCTCGTGGACCTGGCCGGCGCCGAGGATCGCGACCTGTGGCGGCAGCACCACCAGCGCGGCGTGACGTCCGCCGAACATACCGAAATTGGACAGCGTGACGGTCTGGCCGCGCAGCTCCTCCAGCGGCACGCTGCGCGCGGCGACGTCGTGCTTCATGGCTTCCAGACCCTGGCGCAGGTCCTCGACGCTGCGGCCGCCGACATCGCGTAGGACCGGAACGAAAAGCCCGTCCTCGGTGTCCATGGCAATTCCGAGATTGATCTTCGCGTGCAGGCGCCGCCCCTGGTCGCGTCCGAAGTACCAGGCATTGAGGGCCGGCTCTGCCGCGCAGCCGGCGGCGATCGCGCGGACCAAGCGCATAGTCGTGTCCTCGCCGGCCGGCCAGGCGCCGGTGTCGGCCTCTTCGGTCACCGTTGCCGGCACCACTTCGGCGTGGGAGCGCTCCATGTTCCGCGCCATGGCCCGGCGCACCCCGCGCAGCGGCTCCAAGGGCGCGGCGCCTTCCGCCTCCGCCGCGGCCCGTTCGACGTCCTTGGAAGTGACGGCGCCGCCGGGTCCGCTGGGCGTTACCGTGGCGAGGTCGATACCCAGGCGCCGGGCCAGGGCACGCACCGCCGGCGCCGCCTTGAAGCCCTCGACCTCAGTCTCCCGCTCCGACGGGACGGCCGTCACTGCCGTAGGGATCTCGCCGACCACCGTACCGGTCTCTGCGGCGGTCGCCTCCCCGAAGTCCACCAAAGCGCCGCCGATCGGGACTATGTCGCCGACCGCTTGGTGCAGCTTGGCGATGCGACCGGATTGTGGCGAGGGGATCTCGACGACCGCCTTCTCGGTCTCGACCGAGACCAGCGGCTGGTCAGCGACAACGCGATCGCCGACACCGACGTGCCAGGTCACGATCTCCGCCTCCTGCAGGCCTTCGCCGAGGTCGGGCAGCCGAAAGGTGCTCATGCGAACTCCAGCAGGTTCTTGACCGCGGCGGTGACTCGCGCCGCACCGGGCATGTAAAGGTGCTCCAGACGTGGCAGGGGCATCACGGTATCGAAGCCGGCGACCCGGCGCAGCGGGGCCAAGAGGTGCATCAGACCCTCGTCGGCCAGGCAGGCGGCGATCTCGGCGCCAAACCCGGAGGTCAGCGGCGCTTCCTGGACGATGACGCAGCGCCCGGTCTTCTCCACCGAGGTCAGAATCGTCGCCATATCGAGCGGCTTCAAGGTGGCGACGTCGATGACCTCTGCCGTGATCCCTTCCTCGGCCAGCGTCTCGGCGGCGGCGAGGGTTTCGACGACCATCGCACCCCAGGTCACCAGGGTGACCTCCTTTCCTTCGCGCAAGACGTAACAGCTTCCGAGCGGAGCAGGCTCGCCGTCGTCATCGAACTCCTCCTTGGGCGCCCGGTAGATCCGCTTGGGCTCAAGGAAGACGACTGGATCAGGATCGCGGATCGCTGCCAGCAGCAGACCGTAGGCCCGCGCGGGCGAGCCGGGGATCACGACCTTGAGTCCGGGAATATGGGTGAACAGTGCCTCAAAGCTCTCGGAATGATGCTCCGGGGCATGGATACCGCCGCCGTAGGGCGCGCGCACCACGATGGGGCAGCTCAGGCGCCCCCGGGTCCGGGTTCGGAGCCGCCCGGCGTGGCTCAGCAGCTGGTCGATCGCCGGATAAATGAAGCCCATGAACTGGTACTCCACGACCGGCCGAAAGCCCTGAGCTCCAAGCCCGACCGCCAGTCCAGCGAAGAGAGATTCCGACAGTGGCGTGTCGAGCACCCGCCCCTCGCCGAAACGCACAAGCAGGCCGTCGGTCGCCCGGAAAACGCCACCGTCCACGCCGACATCCTCACCAAGGACCAGGACGGACTCGTCCTCGGCCATAGCCCGCGCCAGCGCCAGACGGACGGCCTCGACCATCGCGACTTCAGTCATCCTGAGCCTCCGCGGTCAGGAAGGCGCGTTGCGCAGCCAGGTCTTCCGGCAATTCGGCATAGAGGTGATCGAAGAGGCTCTCCGGCGGTTGCGGCGGCGTCGCCAGGTAGGCCGCGGTCGCCGCCTCGACCTCCTCGGCGCAGGCTTCAATCAGAGCCTCTTCGTCGGCTTTGGTCCAGCGACCGGCCTCGGTCAGATAGACTCGCAACCGGGCGATCGGCTCTTCCTTCCAGCGAGCGCTTACTTCCTCGTCGCTGCGATAGCGGGTTGCATCGTCAACCGTCGTGTGATCGCCCAGTCGATAGGTCAAGGCCTCGATCAGATGCGGCCCACCACCTCGTCGCGCCTTGTCCAGCGCCGCGCCGACCCGGGCCCGGACCGCGACGACGTCGTTGCCGTCCACTTGCTCGCCCACGAAGCCGGCGGCGACCGCCTTTTGCGCCAGCGTTGCCGTACTCGTTTGCTTACTGCGCGGGACCGAGATTGCCCACTGGTTGTTGTTCACAACGAAGACCACGGGCAGCATCCAGACGCCGGCCAGGTTCATTGCCTCGTAGACGTCGCCTCTCGAGGTCGCCCCGTCGCCGAGGATGCAGACCGCGACCCGGGCCTCGCCGCGCAGCTTGAAGGCAAGCGCTACGCCGGCGGCGTGAGGGGCGTGGGTCCCGACCGGGATGCAGACCGGGAAGTCCTCGCGCGGGCCGGCGAAGTCGCTGCCCCGCTCGTCCCCGCCCCAGTAAAGCAGCAGTTCAGTAAGGGTGACGCCGCGCAGCATCTGCGCCGCATGTTCCCGGAACGACGGCAGCAGTACGTCCTCGGGCGTCATGGCCGCCGCAACACCGACCCCGACGGCTTCCTGGCCGAGGCAAGAGGCATAGGTACCGAGGCGACCGGTGCGCTGCAGGGAGACAGCCTTTTGATCGAAGGTTCGGGCCCGCACCATGGCGCGGTAGAGCAACTTCAAGGCCTCGGGATCCTGTTCCAAATCGGGCAAGTCCCTCTTGGCCTTGCCGTCGGGATCGATCAGCCTGGTGTAGGGAATCTTCAACCCTGCCAGCGGATCTTCGTCTTCAGCACAATCCAAGACCTCATCCCACTCCAAGGTTCAGCCGATACCTTGCTCGAGGCCCTCACTGTTTTGCCTGAAGGCCCAGTTCCTCCGCCATCTGCTGGCGCATTACGAACTTCTGGATCTTACCGGTGACGGTCATCGGAAAGCCCTCAACGAACCTAATGTACCGCGGAATCTTGAAGTGAGCGATCTTGCCCCGGCAGAAGTCACGGATCTCCTCCTCGGTCGCGCTCTCACCCTGGTGCAGTTTGATCCAGGCGCAGAGCTCCTCGCCATACTTGGGATCGGGGACGCCGATGATCTGGACGTCTTCGATTTTGGGATGGGTGTAGAGGAACTCTTCGATTTCGCGCGGGAAGATGTTCTCGCCACCGCGAATCACCATGTCCTTGATCCGCCCGACGATCTGGCAATAGCCCTCTTCGTCGATTGTCGCGATGTCACCGCTGGCGATCCAATGCGCCTCATCGATGGCCTTCCTGGTCCGCTCGGGATCGTTCCAGTAGCCAAGCATGACGCAGTAACCCCGGGTGAGCAGCTCGCCCGGCTCACCGCGCGGCACGATGCGCCCTTCGGCGTCGACGATCTTGACCTCGGTGTGCGGGAGGACCCGGCCGACCGTGGTGACTCGTCGTTCCAGCGGATCGTCGACCGAGGTCTCGAAGCTGACCGGTCCGGTCTCGGTCATGCCGTAGGCGATGGTGATCTGGTCCAGGTGCATCTCAGTCATGACCCGCTTCATCAGCTCGACCGGGCAAGGCGCGCCGGCCATGATCCCGGTCCGCAGGCTGCTCATATCGAAGTCCCTGAAGTCCGGGTGGTCGAGCTCGGCAATGAACATGGTGGGCACGCCGTGCAAGGCGGTACAGCGCTCCTTCTCCACCGTTTCGAGCGTGGCTCGGGCGTCGAAACCTTCGGAGGGATAGATCATGGCCGCGCCGTGGGTGACACAGACCAAGCTTCCGAGCACCATCCCGAAGCAGTGGTACATGGGCACCGGGATGCAAAGTCGGTCTAACTCGGTCAGTCGCATGTCCTCGGCCACGAAGAATGCGTTGTTCAGGATGTTGTGGTGGCTCAGAGTCGAGGCCTTGGGCGCCCCGGTGGTACCGCTCGTGAACTGGATGTTGATGGGATCGTCGAACTGCAGTTCGCAGGCCAACTCCCCAAGGCGGGCCCTCTCCGCCTCGCGACCCAACCCGGCGATCTCATCGAAACTGAGCATGCCCGGCGAAGGCTCGCCACCGAGGCGAATCAAGATTCTGAGCGAGGGAACCGCCGCGCACTGCAGGTGGCCAGGCTCGCTGTCCGTCACCTCGGGCAGGAGTTCGCCCAGCATGTCGATGTAGTTGCTCGCCTTGAAGGTCGGCGCGATGATCAGCGCGGCACAGCCCACAGTGTTGAGGGCGTACTCCAACTCCGGCAGGCGGTAGGCCGGGTTGATGTTGACCAGGACCAGGCCCGCCTTGGCGGTCGCGAACTGGGTGATCAGCCACTCGGCGTTGTTCGGCGACCAGATTCCGATGCGCTCGCCCGGCTCTAATCCCAAGGCGATCAGACCCGCGGCCAGAGCATCGACACGCTCCTTAAGCTCTCGAAAGGACCAGCGAACGCCCTGGTGGCAGACGACCAAGGCCTCCCGATCGGCCCAACGTGCCGCTGCCTCGTCGAAGAAGACGCCGATGGACTTGCCGATCAGGGGGACCAAGCTCGCGCCGTGAACGTAGCTTGGCTGGCCGACCAGCGACGGCGCGGGCGCGCCGCCCTTTCGGTGGCTGTCGCTCTTGCTCTCGGAATGCTTCGCGGTCACAGCCATGCGGTGTCATTCCGCTTTTTCTGCCGAACCTCAACAAGCGCACTGGCGCGCGAGTGACGACGGTCCAGTATCCGAGAGTCATAGTCCTCCAGAGGCAGTCGTCACTTGATCTGCATCAACCGGTTTTTGAGGCACAGCAGACACGATCCTGGTTGTGAGGACCGAATGGCCGTGGCGGAAGCGATAACAGCTGGATCATCGGGTGATGGGGCGACGATCTGCCTGTTCCTTTGCGGCGACGTCATGACCGGCCGCGGCATCGATCAGGCACTTCCGAATCCCGGCGACCCGCGGATCTGTGAGCCCTGCCTGACCTCGGCCAGGGACTATGTGGCTCTGGCGGAGCAACGCTGCGGCCCCATCTCGCTGCCGCTCGGCTTCTCTGAGATTTGGGGCGACGCCCTCGATGAGCTAAAGCTTGCGGCCCCGGACCTGCGCATCGTCAACCTGGAGACCGCTGTCACTCGCAGCGAGGACTGCAGCGACAAGGGGATCAGCTACCGAATGAGCCCTGCAAACCTCCCTTGCCTGACGGCGGCGGGAATTGACTGCTGCGCCCTGGCCAACAACCACGTTCTCGACTGGGGTCGGGCCGGGCTGATCGAGACCCTGGAGAGCCTCGACCGGGCTAGAATCAAATGCGCCGGTGCCGGGCGCGACGGCCACGAGGCCGAGGCGCCGGCGGTTCTGCCCGTTCCGGGAAAAGGGCGGGTACTGGTTTTCGCCTTTGGTCATGGCAGCAGCGGTATCCCTCCGGACTGGGCCGCCACCGAGGCGCGGCCGGGAATCAACCTATTGCCGGACCTGTCGGATGCCAGCCTCGAGGAAATCGCGGCTTCCGTGAAGGCACACAAAGGGCCAGGCGACCTCGTTGTCGTCTCCGTCCACTGGGGGCCAAACTGGGGCTACGAGATCCCTGCCGCGCAACGCACCTTCGCTCGGGGCCTGATCGAAGCCGGCGTTGACATCGTCCACGGCCATTCCGCGCATCACGTGAAGGGCATCGA
>JASJAL010000160.1 GCA_030067055.1 Kiloniellales bacterium
TGGCAAGCGACGCGAGGGCGAGGTGGGTGACCTCCGAAATGGCGAAGCCGGGCCAGGTCTCGGCCAGGGCGGCGGCGCCGGCGAGCGGCGAACGCGCGGTGAGGGTGAGGTCAGGCACGCAGACGCTCCCCGTCCGGATCGACGAAGTGGGGGCTCACGATCTCGACCTCGATGTCGGCGTCGCGGACCAGGTCGACGGCCCGGATCTTTTCGCCGATCCGCTGGTCGCCGCGCTGGATCAGCCCGAGCCCGATCGAATGGCCGAGGTTCGGCGAGAAGGCGACCGAGGTCATGTAGCCCTGGTCCTCGGCCGCGACCGCCGCCGCGCCAATCGGGATGAAGTGCGCCCCGGCGGTCAGCTGCGCGCCGCGGTCCACCGGCAGGAAGCCGACTAGGCGCAGGTCGTCCGCTTCGTTGAGGCCGGGCCGCTCGGACAGGACCTTGCCGATGCAGTCCTTCGTCTTCGAGACCATGCGGCCCAGGCCGAGGTTGGCCGCGGTGGTCTGGCCGTTGAGCTCGTTACCGGCCGGATGGCCCTTCTCGACGCGCAGGACGCCCAGGGCCTCGGTGCCATAGGGCACGACCTCGAAGGCTTCGCCCGCGGCCATGAGCGCGCGGATCATCGAATCGCCGTAGCGCGTGGGGACGGCAATCTCGTAGGCGAGCTCGCCGGAGAAGGAGATCCGGAAGAGCCGCGCGCGGGTGCCGCCGCAGACCGTGACCTCGCCGCAAGCCATGTAGGGAAAGGCATCGTTGGCGATGTCGTGCTCGGCGTCGACGACCACGCGCAGCAGGTCGCGGGACCGCGGACCGGCAACGGCGAACTGCGCCCACTGCTCGGTGGTCGAGATGAGCTGCACGTCGAGCTCGGGCCAGAGCACCTGGCGGCAGAACTCCAGGTGCCGGAAGACCGGCACCGCCTTGGCGGTCGTCGTGGTCATGACGTAGTGGGTCTCGCCGAGGCGTGCGGTCGTGCCATCGTCCATGACGAAGCCGTCCTCGCGCAGCATCAGGCCGTAGCGCACCTTGCCGACCGGCAGCTTGGCGAAGCCGTTGGCGTAGACCCTGTTCAGGAAAGCGGCGGCATCGGCACCCTGGATATCGATCTTGCCCAGCGTGGTGACATCGCAGACGCCGACGGACTTGCGGACGGCGAGCGTTTCGCGGTCGACGCTCTGGCGCCAGTGAGTCTCGCCCGCTTGCGGGAACCACTGGGCGCGCAGCCAGGCGCCGGTCTCGACGAAGACGGCGCCCTGCTCGACCGCCCAGTCGTGCGAGGGCGTCAGGCGGAAAGGCCGGAAGTCCTTGCCCTGGCTGCGCCCGGCGAAGGCTGCGATGGGGACCGGCGTGTAGGGCGGCCGGAAGACCGTCGTCCCGGTTTCCGGAATCGACTTGCCGGTCAGCTCGGCCATGATCGCCAGCGCCTGGACGTTGGCAGTCTTGCCCTGGTCGGTCGCCATGCCCAGCGTGGTGTAGCGCTTGAGGTGCTCGACGGACTTGAAGCCCTCGCGGAAGGAGAGCGCGACGTCCTTGACGGTGACGTCGTTCTGGAAATCGAGCCAGGCGCGGGACTTGCTCTCCTTCACGTGCCAGAAGGGCGTGAGCGCGACGGCGCCGTCCTCGGCCGCGGGCAGCTCCGGCTTTCGGACCGCGTGGCCCGCGGCCTCGGCCGCCGCGCCGCCGCTGTCCGCACCTTCCCGCAGGGCCGCCTGCGTCGAGAAGCTGCCGGCCGCGGCGCCGGCGACCGCCAGGTCCGCCGGCAGGTTGTCCGCCGGTACGAAGGCGGCGAGGTCGTCGCTCCAGACCGGCCTGGCGCCCTGGTGGCAGGTCAGGTGCAGCGCCGGGTTCCAACCGCCGGAGACGGCGAGGCAGTCCACCGTTAGCGAACGGCGCCGGCCGTCGCGGTCGAGGCAGTCGAGGGACGTGAGCCCAAAGCGGCCACGGGTCTCGACGACCCGGCCGCCGGCGATCAGCTCAACGCCGTCGAGCCCGTTGAGGTGATCCGGGCGGCGGGCGTCGGGGCGGCTGTCGATCACCGCCGCGACCTCTGCCCCGATGCGGACCAGGTCGGCGGCGCTGCGCCAGCCGTCGTCGTTGCAGGTGAAGACGGCGGTCCGCGACCCGGCCAGAACGCCGAAGCGGTTGAGGTAGCTGCGCTGGGCGCCGGCCAGCAGGATGCCGGGCCGGTCGTTGTTGCCGAAGGCGATCGGCCGCTCTATCGCGCCGGCGGCGAGGACCGCCCGCTTGGCGACGATCTTCCACAGCCGCTGGCGCGGCTGGCCCGGCGGCGGGACCGGCAGGTGGTCGGCGACCCGCTCCAGCGCGCCGTAGGTGCCGCCGTCGTAGACGCCGTAGACCGTGGTGCGCGGCAGGCAGCGGACGTTGTCGAGGCTGGCCAGCTCGTCCATGACCTGGTCGGTCCAGAGCGCCCCGGATACACCGCCGACCTCGTGGGTCTCGGCGAGCAGGCGGCCGCCCGGGCGGAAGTCCTCGTCGGCCAGGATCACCCGCGCCCCGGCCCGGCCCGCGGTCAGCGCCGCCATCAGGCCCGCCGGGCCGGCGCCGATCACCAGGACGTCGCAGAAGGCGTAGGACTTCTCGTAGGTGTCGGGATCGGGCGCGCCGGACAGGCGGCCAAGGCCGGCGGCGCGGCGGATCAGCGGCTCGTAGACTTTCTCCCAGAAGGCGGCGGGCCACATGAAGGTCTTGTAGTAGAAGCCCGCGGTCAGGAAGGGCGACAGCAGATCGTTGACGCCGGACACATCGAAGCGCAGTGACGGCCAGCGGTTCTGACTCGCGGCCTCGAGGCCGTCGTAGAGCTCGACGACCGTGGCCCGGGTGTTCGGCTCGCGTCGGGCGCCTGAGCGCAGCTCGACCAGCGCGTTGGGTTCTTCCGAGCCGGCGGTCAGGACGCCGCGCGGCCGGTGGTACTTGAAGGAGCGGCCGAGCAGCCGGACGCCGTTGGCCAGCAGTGCCGAAGCCAAGGTGTCACCAGGGTGACCGGCGAGGGCCTGGCCGTCGAAGCTGAAGGAGAGAGACCGGCTGTGGTCGATCAGGCCGCCGTCGCTGCGCCGCCGCGCCTGCGCGTTAGGCGCGCTTGCGGACGGCTCGGTCTCGCGCAGCGCGAGACCCTCCTTGGCGACGGCTTGTCCGGGCGCGGTCATGAGCCGGACTCCCCGGGGCGAAGGTCTTCGGCACGGCGCACCTTGCCGAGCTCGTGGGTCACCGTGTTGCGGCGGACCTGCAGCCAGGAGCGGCAGCCGGCCTCGTGGTACCAGAGCTCCTCGTGCCAGCCGGCCGGGTTGTCGCGCAGGTGGACGTAGTCGTGGAAGGCCTCCGCTGCATCGGGAGCCTCGGGGTCCGGACGCTTCGGGGTTGCGTCGCCGAGATAGTTGAACTCGCTGACGTCGCGTTCGCCGCAGAGGGGACAGGAAATCCGCATCGCCGCCTCCTCAGTGCAGGTTCGGCTGGGCGCCGACGCCCTTTTCGTCGATGACGTGACCGCTTCGGAAGCGGTCGAGGCGATAGGCCGTGGCGGTCTCCTGCGGCTCGTCGCGGGCGAGCAGGTGGGCGAAGCAGTAGCCCGAGGCCGGCGTCGCCTTGAAGCCGCCGTAGCACCAGCCGGCGTTGAGGTAGAGGCCCTCGACCGGGGTCCGGTCGATGATCGGCGATCCGTCCATCGACATGTCCATGATCCCGCCCCAGGAACGCAGCAGCCGCGCCCGGCCGATCATCGGCAGGATCGCCATCCCGCCCTCGCAGACGTCCTCGACCGTCGGCAGGTTGCCGCGCTGGGCGTAGGAGTTGTAGCCGTCGATGTCGCCGCCGAACACCAGTCCGCCCTTGTCCGACTGGCTGACGTAGAAGTGTCCGGCGCCGAAGGTGATGACGCCCGGGATCACCGGCTTCAGGCCCTCGCTCACGAAGGCCTGCAGCACGTGGCTCTCGATCGGCAGCCGCAGCCCGGCCTTGGCCATGACGCGGCCGCTGGAGCCGGCGACGGCGACCCCGACCTTCTTGGCCCGGATCTCGCCGCGGGCGGTCTCGACGCCGACGCAGCGCCCGTCCTCCATGAGGAAACCGGTGACCTCGCAGTTCTGCAGGATGTCGACGCCGCGGCTGTCGGCACCGCGGGCGTAGCCCCAGGCGACCGCGTCGTGGCGCACCGTGCCGCCCCGGCGCTGCAGCAGGCCGCCGGTGATCGGGAAGCGGGCGTCGTCGAAGTTCAGGAAGGGGCAGAGCTTGCGCACGCCGTCCCGGTCGAGCAACTCGGCGTCCGCGCCGTGCAGCCGCATGGCGTTGCCGCGCCGCGCGTAGGCGTCGCGCTGCGGATCGGAATGGCAGAGGTTCAGAATGCCGCGCTGGGAGACCATGGCGTTGTAGTTGAGGTCCTGCTCCAGCCCCTCCCAGAGCTTCAGCGAGAACTCGTAGAAGGCCTCGTTGCCCGGCAGCATGTAGTTGGAGCGGACGATGGTGGTGTTGCGGCCGACGTTGCCGGAGCCGATGTAGCTCTTCTCCAGCACCGCGACGTTGGTGACGCCGAACTCCCGCGCGAGGTAGTAGGCGGTCGCGAGGCCGTGGCCGCCGGCGCCGACGATGATGACGTCGTAGGCCGGCTTGGGCTCCGGGTCGCGCCAGACGCGCGGCCAGTCCTTGTTGCCGGTGAGCGCCTGCTTGATCAGCGCAAGCGCGGAGTAACGCGCGGGGCTTGCCATGGCAATCGGTCCATAGAACGCAGAGTGTAGCCGAACATATTTGGCGCGGGCGCCGCGCGCGTCTTGTCCAGAATCGACAGAACCGGATAGATTCTCGCCAATGACCGCGTCCAAGGCACAACCGGACGAAGACAGGCCCCAGAAGGTCGGCTTCCTTCTGATCCCGGGCTTCGCGCTGATGTCCTACGCGGCGGCGGTCGAGCCGCTGCGCGCCGCGAACCTGCTCTCGGGCCGGCGCCTCTACGAATGGTGCCACATCTCGCCGGACGGCGAGGCGGCGCGCGCCTCGACCGGGGCGCTGGTTCCCTGCGACCTCGCGGCCGGCGACGAGGTTGCGCTCGACCTTCTGATCGTCTGCGCCGGGGGCGAGCCGGCAACCTTCGACGACGCGCGCACCCTGGCCTGGATCCGCCGCCACGCCGCCCACGGCACGGTGATCGGCGGGGTCTCCGGCGGGCCGGTGGTCCTGGCCAAGGCCGGGGTCGCGGCGGGCCGGCGCATGACCGTCCACTGGGAACACGCCGAGGCCCTGAAGACGGCCTATCCCGACATCCTGCTCGGCCGCGCGCTCTACGTCATCGACCGCGACCGGTTGACCTGCGCCGGCGGGGTCGCGCCCCTGGACCTGATGCACGCCCTGATCGCCGAGCGGCACGGCGCGGTCTTCGCCCAGAAGGTCAGCGACTGGTTCCTGCACACCGACATCCGTCCGGCCAGCGGTCCCCAGCGCGGCTCCCTGTCCGAGCGCTACGGGGTGCGCGACCGCCACGTGATCGCGGCCTTGGAGCTGATGGAGAACCACATCGCCGATCCCTTGAGCAGCGCCCAGCTGGCGCAGGCGGTCGGGCTCTCCCTGCGCCAGCTCGAGCGGCTGTTCCGCGAGCGCCTGGCGCGCAGCCCGATGCAGCTCTACCGGGCCATCCGGCTCGATCGTGCCCGCACGATGGTCCGGCAGACCTCGCTCTCGCTCAGCGAAGTCGCGATGGCCTGCGGCTTCGCCAGCAACAGCCACTTCAGCCGGGAGTACCGCAAGCACTTCGCGACCACGCCCGCCGCCGACCGGGCGAGGCCCTGAAGGCAAGGATCGTGGCTGGCTGCGGTCGCGGTGCCTGCGATGTTCGGTGGGGTAATCTGGAGAATGGATTCGCGCCGGGCCTGCGATGGCAGATCTTGCTTGCCTTCCTGACATCTTCGGCGGCGGCGACCGGCGATCTGGATCTCTAAGTCCGTACCATCATACCGTCGGCCAAGGACTTGCGATAAGCCTGGTAGGCGGGGACGGCACCGGCGAGGAAGCCCGCGACTACGACCAGGGCGACGATTGTCAGATCTCGCGCCGTTGGGGGAGCGATGGAGAGATAGAGACCGAAGCGGGTGTCGATGATCGGTCGGGCGATCAGCAGCGAACCGTAGAGCAACGCCAGCCCGAGAAGCGTGCCGACCGTCGTCAGGATCGTTGCCTCCGAGACGAACAGGGCAAAGACGTGTCGCGGTCGCGCGCCCACGGACCTGAGGATCGCCATCTCGCGCCGCCGCTCGTTGAGGCCGGCGAGCAGGGTCGTCAGCATGCCCAGAAGTCCAGTCACGACGACCAAGGCCGAGATCGCAGTGAGCGCCGATTCCGCCGTGCCCATGAGGCTCCACAACTCCTGCAGCGCCACCCCGGGGAGGATGGCCAGCAGGGGTTCAGCTCTGTACTCGTTGACGTGGCGCTGGAGGGCGAAGGCGGCGAGCCTGGATTCGAGCCCGATCAGGAAGGCGGTGATCGCTTTGGGCCGCAGCGCCATCTTGCGGACCTCGTCGGCGCTGACGTTCATGCCGGGAACCCGGCTACCGCTCTGCCAGTCCAGGTGGATCGCCTCTATTCCCTCAAGGCTGACATGGACGGTGCGATCCACCGGGGTGCCGGTCTTGGCCAGAATCCCGGCCACCCGGAAGGGCTTGTCCTCGTGCTTGGAGAAGCCCTCGCGCCCCAGGCCGTGGTCCACGACGATAGGATCGCCGATCTTGTAGCCGAGGGACTGGGCTACGTCGGCGCCCAGAACCGTATCGAAGAGGTCCGCGAAGGGCCCGCCCGCAGCAAAGGCGAGGGGCTGCTTTCTACCGAAGCGGTAGTGTCTGAAGTAGTCGCCGTTGGTGCCGAGGACCCGGAAGCCGCGATGGGAATCTCCGAGTGAGAAGGGAATGGTCCAGGCCACCTCTGGCCGGGCGGCGATCTCCCGATAGCTCTTCCAAGAAATGTTGTTGGTCGCATTGCCGATGCGGAACACGGAGTAGAGCAGGAGCTGGATCGCGCCGCTGCGCGCGCCCACGATCAGGTCGGTCCCGGAGATCGTGCTGGCGAAGCTTGCCTTGGCCTCGATCCGAACCTTCTCGACGCCGAGCAGCAAGGTCACGCTGACCGCGATGGCGAAGACGGTCAGTGCGGCCGTGACCCTTCGGTTCAGCAGGCTCTTCAGGGAGAGGGAGACGATAGGCATGCGCGCTTCACGCGAGGGCTTGGGCGCGATTGATTTCGGGCAGCGTGATCGTCCGGTCGAAGGCCGCTTCGAGGCTGGGATCGTGGCTGACGAAAATCAGCGTGGAGCCGGCCCCGGCCACCTCGCGAAACAGCAGATCGAGAAAGGCACGGCGCAGGTCCGTGTCGATCGACGAGGTGGGTTCGTCGGCGATGATCAGCGCGGGTGCCCCGATCAGCGAACGGGCGGCGGCGACCCGCTGCTGCTGGCCCATGCTAAGGCGCGCGACGGACCGGGTGGCGAGCGCATCCACGTCGAGCTCCATCTGGCCGAGGAGGCGGCTGGCCTCGGCTTCAAGTGTCGGGGCCCGCTGCAGGGCCCGCCGGTGCCGGGCGGCTGAGAATAGGCACGGCAAGGTGACGTTGTCGATCAGGGACAGGTAGGGGACCAGGTTGAACATCTGGAATATGAAGCCGATGTGGTCCGCGCGGAAGGTGTCGCGCTGGGCACCGCTGAGGGCGGCGATCTCGGTGTCCATGATCGAGACGGCGCCCGCTTCGGCCACGGCGACGCCGCCCAAGAGGTTGAGCAATGTGGTCTTGCCGCTGCCGCTGGGCCCCTTGATGAAGACTTTCTCGCCTTCCGCCACCTCGAGGTGCGCGATGTCCAGGACGAGCGGATCCTCCCGACGCCAGCGGAAGCGAAGGTCGGAGACGCGAATCATCGTCTTGCCCATGTCGCGGCGGCGAATCTGTTACTGAATGCCTAGAACTTCAAACGCGCCGAGGAAGGTGTCAAATCCGTCGCGCCTTGCCCCCGAGGCGAGATCAACTGGACCTCCAACTCCTGGGCCGCCCGAAAGCGCTCGAAGACCCTGATGTCGACATGGGTCAGACGATCGGGTTGGCGGCAGACAAAGTGATAGTGGGCCTGGAACTCGGCGTGCCCATCCCCTTCGTGCGCCTCGCCGTGCTCATGTGCCTTTTCGCCGTCGTGGTCGAGCAGGGGCGATTCGACCTCGGCCTCCTCAAGCCGGCATTCGGCCGCTGGCGGAAAGGCGAACAGGCCCTCGCCGTCCTTCAGGGTCGCCGCCGCATCCTCGACAACGGCCTTGTCTTCGGCGGTCTCGGGCGCGTGCTCGAAGCCGACGATATCAGCGCCCGGCGCGATCAGCTCAATCTCGACCGCCTGCCCGTCGACAGCGACATTGAGCTTTCCGACGCCGTGGACGTGGGCGGCGTGCTCCCCTTCTGCGGCCTGGGCTATAGGGGCCAGCAGCAGGGCCGCAGCGAAAGCGACGATGCCGCACTTCAATGAACGCCGCTTCACAGCGCAATGACGCAATGACGGTGTCCTCCGCAAGTTTTCGGACAGAGAGGGGCCAGCGGACGCACTTAGATTATGTTACGCTATAACATAGCTACAAGGATTTTGTGACGCCCTCGCGGCCAAGCGATTTTCTGTCCGCCGACGCCTCAGTGCAGGAAGAGAGTCTGGCGGGCCTTACCGCTCGTAAGGTTCAACCGCGATGCCGTCCAGGGTGTAGCCGGTGGCGACCTCGGACTGTCCGTCGACGAAGGAGAGCGCCTGGTTGGACCGCTGCACCGTCATCCGCCCGGTTATCCAGACCGGCGCGTAGAGGTCGTCGATCACGAACTCCTCGCTCAGGCGGACGAAGACCATTTGGTTCGGCGGCGGCGGCGGCACATGGATGCAGGCGCCGACATAAGGCACCAGCAAGAACTCCTTCACGCCCCCTTCAGTGTACTCCAGGGGCAATGCGTAACCGGGCATGCGAATAATCTGTCCCTCGAGCTCGCCGACCACTGCCTGGCTGCGCCGCTCGATCTCGGCGCGGATTTCAGCAGCCTTTGACAGGAGGGCTGCGACGTCGACCCCCTCGGTTTCGAGATTATGGGTCAGCTCGATGGCGTCCTCATACTCCGGGCTGACCTCGGTGATGTAGCCCAGCTTCTTGTCGGCGTACGCCCGTGCGATGAGGGAAAGCTCGTACTGCTGGTCCCCGGTCAGATCAGCGAAGGGGTTCTCCAGCGGTGCCGCAGTCGGCACCAAGTCGTTCCAGGTGAGTTCCCGCGCCGCTTCGGCACCGGCGGATGGACCCCCAAGGGCAACGAAAACGAGTACCAATACCGAAAAGCGAATCATGCCCGAATCCTCGCTTCTTCCGCCCGAATTTCCCAGAGCACGCGCCTTGGACAATAGGTAAACGTGGCAACACCACAAAACAAATTCCTTTGACCTTGTAAGGACCCGCAGTGTCACCCGGCCGCGTACTAGCAGGGTCAAGTTGGAAACCTGAACGCCTGAAAGACCGCCGT
>JASJAL010000161.1 GCA_030067055.1 Kiloniellales bacterium
CGCCCTCGGCGGCGAGATAGCAGGACTCGATACGGGCCTGGCGCGCCGGAGAATGCCCGTCGGCGTCGGAATGCCAGGCATCGCTCTCCATGCTGAGGAACGAGCTATCCAGATTTAGAACCGGCTCCGTCTCGATCGCCGGCTCCGTCTGAGGCGCCGGCTCCTCCGGAATCGCCGCTTGCTGGAGCGACTGATCTTGGGCCTTGACCGGTGAGACCGAGGCGATCGCTGCCAAGCCCAGGAGCACCAAAGATAGCTTGGCGATCGCTCTCGTCTTGCTGGAAAGATCGGAACTGAGATTCGGCTTCGTCACAATCGTTGGCTCCCCGTTTGCAAAAGTTGCAAGGCCGATAACCATCGCCAGTGGGGCCTACGAACTATTTTGCTTACCTTCTGAAGTGGTACAATTGTCCTTGAGGTCAATATCCAGCCGTTATTTTCTGGCCGGATATCTTGTCCGCTGGCCCACGGAATGCCGTCGAAATACTGCCGAAAGCCTTCCCCCTTCTCGGGCGAACGAAAGAACTCCGGTTCTGCTTCCGCGTGAATGGACTGCGCCTGCGCGAACAGTCCGTAGAAGGCTTCCAGATCGGCATCGTTCGTGCTGCGCAATTCGAACTCAGGCGCCTTCGTCGTGCCCTCCACGAACGGTCGAAGGTACAGGTATCCAGTTTTTCAGCGAAGGTTCAAAGATGGAGAGAACTTTCTGGACCAGGCACTGCAGCGCTTGTAACTACACTTGACAAGTTAGCAAAATCTAGGAAACTTGTCAGACAAGCAATGCCGGCACGGTGAGAGGCGGGTAGGCGCTACCCGCTGCGCCCTTGCCGGCAGCACAATAACAGACTCAGCAGTCTCGAGGGAGGTTACCCATGATCAGCTTCAGACAGGCCGTCCCCTATCTCGCGGCGACCGCCTTGCTGGCGAGCGTCACGTCGGCGGCGCAGGCCGCGGAATGGCGCGGCTGGAACATCCACAAGCCGGACTACCCCAACACCGTGGCGATGGACAAGTTCGCCGAGCTTCTGAAGGAGAAGTCCGGCGGCAAGATCACGTTGAAGATGTTCCATTCCGGCACCCTGGGCACCCAGCCGGACGCGATCGAGCAGGTTCGCATCGGCGGCCTGGAGATTGGCAATTTCAACCTGGGCCCGATCGGCCCGGTGGCGCCAGAGGCGAACGTGGTCTCCCTGCCCTTCGTCTTCCGGGACATGGAGCACATGCACCGCGCGCTTGATGGCGAGGCGGGCGATCAGATCAGCGCCGGCATGGCCAAGAAGGGTCTGGTCGCGCTGGCCTGGTACGATTCGGGGGCGCGCTCCTTCTACAACTCGAAGAAGCCGATCGAGAAGCCGGCCGACGTCTCCGGCATGAAGGTCCGGGTCATGAACAACGACCTCTATTCCGGCATGATCGCGGCGCTCGGCGGCAACCCCTCGCCGATGGCCTTCTCCGAGGTCTACCAGTCGCTCAAGACCGGCGTGGTCGACGGCGCCGAGAACAACTGGCCGTCCTACGAATCCACCGGGCACTTCGAGGTCGCCGGCTACTACTCCCTGTCGCAGCACCTGATCATCCCGGAATGCGTCTGCATTAACGCGTCGGTTTACGACGGCCTCTCCGACGCCGACAAGGCGCTGGTGAAGGAGGCCGCCCGGGAATCCGCGGTCCTGCAGCGCGAACTCTGGGCCAAGCGCGCCGAGTCCAGCCGCGAGAAGGTGATCAAGGCCGGGGTCAAGTTCAACGACATCCCGGACAAGGCCGCCTTCCAGGAGGCCATGCAGCCGGTCTACGACAAGTACCTGAGTGCGAATCCCGACCTGAAGCCGCTGGTCGAGCTGATCCAGAACACGAAGTAGGCCCCTATTGGCGGCGGTCATCGGCTCTCGGCGAATGCCGAGGGCCGGTGGCCGCACCTCACCTAGCCCGTAACAGCGGCTTTGCTCGGAGCGGTGTTGAGTCATGCCCGACCGGACGCATCCGGATAGGAAATCCCGCTACGACCGGCTGCTGGACCTGATCGGCAAGGCCAGCATGCTGATCTGCGGCGTCGCCCTGGTCGCCCTCACGGCGATGTTCGGCTGGCTGGTCTTCGGTCGCTACGTCCTGAACTCGACGCCGACCTGGGTCGAGCAGGTCGCGCTGCTCCTGGTCATGCTGATCGGGTTCCTGGGCGCCTCCGTCGGCATCCACAGGAACACTCATCTTCGCATCTCCTACTTCCGCGAGGTTAGTCCGCGGCCGCTGCGGCTGGTCTTCGTCGTCGTCTCGCACCTCGCCCTGCTCGGCTTCGGCGCGGTGATGATGGTCAAGAGCTACGAGCTGGCCGTCTTCAAGTGGGGCACGGAAATCCCGCTGATCCACCTCCCGGAAGGGCTCAGGGCGATCCCGATCATGCTCTGCGGGGCCTTCACCTCGCTGTTTTCCATCGGCCATCTGCTCCGGCTGCTCAAGGGCGCCGGCGACGATGCGTCGGATGGCTGAAGGCTGAACCATGGGCCTGCTCGTCCTGCTGGGGATCTTCGCGGCCTGCGTCATCGTCGGCATACCGGTCGCCTTCGCCCTGGGGATCGCGGCCGTCTCGGCCTTCTTCTACGAGGGGCTGCCGCTGATCATCGCCTTTCAGCGGATCATCTCGGGCATCAACGTTTTCTCGCTGATGGCGATCCCCTTCTTCATCTTCGCCGGCGAGCTGATGTTCCACGGCGGCATCGCGATCCGCCTGGTCCGCTTTGCCTCCGCCGCGGTCGGCGCCATGCGGGGCGGACTCGGCATCGTCAACGTCTTCTCCTCCATGCTGTTCGGCGGGATCTCGGGCTCCGCCGTGGCCGACATCTCGGCGCTGGGCTCGATCCTGATCCCGGTGATGAAGGAGAAGGGCTACGACGACGACTACGCCGTCAACGTGACCGTGACCTCGTCGATCGCCGGGATCATGATCCCGCCGAGCCACAACATGATCCTCTTCGCCGTGGCCACCGGTGGCGGCGTATCGATCTCCAGCCTGTTTCTGTCGGGCGTCGTGCCCGGCGTGGTGATGTGCGTCTGCCTGGCGACCGCCGCCTACCTGATCGCCGTCCGGCGGGGCTACCGCGCCGAGGCCTTCCCCGGCATTCCGGTGCTCTTGGTGAGCTTCATCGCCGCGCTGCCGGGCCTCTTCACCGCGGTCATCATCGTCGGCGGCGTCCTCAGCGGCATCTTCACGGTGACCGAATCCGGCGCCTTCGGGACGATCTACGCCTTTCTCGCGACCATCATCGTCTACCGCGCGCTGACCTGGGAGAACTTCAAGATCGCGGTCGTCAATTCGGTGCGGACCACTTCGATGGTCATGATCCTGGTCGCCTGCGCCGCCGCCTTCGCCTACATGCTGACCTTCTACCAGGTGCCCTCGCGGATGACCGGCTTCATGTTCGGCATTTCCGAGAACCCGGTGGCGGTCCTGCTCATGATCAACCTGATGCTGCTGGTGCTCGGCATGATCATGGACATGGCGGCCCTGATCCTGATCTGCACGCCGATCTTCCTGCCGGTCGCGCAGTCGCTGGGCATGGACCCCCTGCAGTTCGCGATGATCATGATGATGAACCTGGGCCTGGGGCTCTGCACGCCGCCGGTCGGCGCCTGCCTCTTCGTCGGCTGCGCCGTCGGCCAGGTGCCCATCGAGCGCGCGGTCAAGACCATCTGGCCCTTCTACGCGGCGATCCTGGTCGCCTTGATGCTGACCACCTTCGTGCCGGCGATCTCGCTGGCCCTGCCAACCTGGTTCGCGGGGTAGCGCTGTGGTCGACCTGAAGCTCAAGATCGAGAAGCGCGAGAGGCTGGCCGACCAGCTCTACGGCCAGCTGCTGGAGAAGATCGTCTCCGCCGAGCTGAAGGAGGGCGACAAGCTGCCCTCGGAGAACCAGATATCGCGGGCCTTCAACGTCTCGCGGCCGGTGATACGCGAAGCGCTGCTGCGCCTGCAGGCCGACGGACTGGTCTATACCCGCCAGGGCGCCGGGACCTTCGTCAAGGCCCGGCCGCCCGAGGGCCTGATCCACTTCGCCTCGCCCTCCGACGTCGCCGGTCTGCTGCGCTGCTTCGAGGCGCGGCTGCCCTTCGAAGGCGCGGCCGCCAGCCTGGCGGCGCAGCGGGCGACGGCCGAGGACATCAAGAACATCGAGGCCACCCTGGGGGAGCTGCAGGCTGCCCTGAAGGGAGACGACCTGGCGGACGAGGCCGACTTTGCCTTCCACATGGCGATTGCCAAGGCCACCGGGAACGACATCTTCGTCAGCATCCTGTCTTCGCTGAATACGGCGATGATCGCCGGCATGCGGGTCGCCCTCAGCATCACCAAGCGAGGATCGCCGGAACGCATACAGAAGATCCTCGACGAGCACCGGGCGATCGCCGATGCGATCTCGACCGGGGATTCGGTCGGGGCCGACCTGGCGATGCGCTACCACATTCACTGCGCGCGCAAGCGCGTCACGGATCACCTGCGCGACCGATGATCGACGCAGGGAACCGCGCGGTGCCTCCGGACCGCGCCCGGATATCGGCAAACCAAATGGAAAGTGAAAAAAGATGCAGGATCTAGCAGGCAAGTCGGTCTTGGTGACCGGGGCGAGCACGGGAATCGGCGCGGCAGTCGCCAAAGGCTTTGCAGGCTGCGGCGCCAAGGTCGCAATCCACTGCGGATCGAGCCTGGCCGAGGCGGAGGCGGTCCAGGCCGAGATCAGCCAGGCCGGCGGCACCTCCAAGGTCTTCCAGGCCGACGTCCGATCGACCGAGGCCGTTTACGGCCTGGTCGAGTCGGTTGTCGCGGAGTTCGGCGCCCTCGACGTCCTGGTCTGCAACGCGGGCGGCCTGGTCGGACGGGTCGGCCTGCAGGAGCTGACCGCCGAGTTCTATGACGAGGTCATGACCTTGAACGTGCGCTCGGTGATGGAGAGCTGCGCCGCCGCCATCCCGCACCTGATCGAGACCCGGGGCAACGTGATCGTCACCGGATCGCTCGCGGCGCGCATGGGCGGCGGCAACGGCGCCAGCCTCTACGCCGGCGCCAAGGCCGCGGTCGAGAACATGGTCCGCAACTACGCCCGGGAGTTCGCTGAGCAGGGCGTGCGCTTCAACGCCGTCGCCCCCGGCACCATCTACACCTTGTTCCACGAGAAGCACACGCCGCCTAAGGTCCTCGAGGCGATCACGTCGACGATCCCTATGAAGCGCCTGGGCACACCGGAAGACTGCGTCGGGACCTATCTCTACCTCGCCTCCGACGCGATGTCCGGCTACGTGACCGGCCAGGTCGTCGAGGTGAACGGCGGCCAGCTGATGCCGTAGCGCAGCTTCCCGGTCTTCTTTCGCAGATCGAGCCTCGAGCCCTGCCGCGCCAAGCGGCGGGCGCGGCGAAGGGTACACGCTTCGCCTCGTCGATTCGAAGCAAGTCCACCCCGCGACTTTGGCTTGCACAGGCCGGGCGCAACCCGTACTGCACTATTGCCTGGAGTAGCTGCACCAATACCTGCTGCAAAGGCCTTTCGCTTTCGGTCCGCTGGTATACGCGCTGGTCTTACAACCGACAATATTGCTCTGCTCGGATCTGGACCCTTTTTGCGTTAGGTGCATTTTTGTGGCGAGAAAACAGGGATTTGCTAATATTGCGTGCTTGGTTGCTACTGCGAAGGTAGGGGTATCGCAATGGACCCAGAGCCACTACCGCGCAAACTAGTCGCCATCCTCTATGCAGATGTTGCCGAGTATTCGCGCCTCACGGGCGAGGATGAGGATGCGACGCACCGGCGGCTTGCCCAGTATCTTGACCTCCTGACCGCCACCGTCGACAGCTATGGCGGCGAAGTCATGAACTTCGCCGGCGATGCCGCGCTCGCAAAGTTCGAGGCCATCGTCGATGCGCTCTCCTGTGCGGCGCGCATTCAGAGCGAGATCAAGATCCGCAACGACGAGCTTGCGGAGGACAAGAAGGTTCAATTTCGCATCGGCGTGAACCTGGCCGATGTGATCGAGGACAGACGCGACATCTACGGCGACGGCGTCAACGTGGCGGCCCGGTTGGAAAGCTTGGCGGCACCCGGCGGTATCTGCGTTTCCGAATCCGTGCACTCGGCGATTGGAAGCAAGCTGCCCTTCGACTACGAGTTTCTGGGTGAGCGAGAGGTCAAGAATATTGTCTCGGCGGTCAAGGTCTATCAGATCCACCTGAAGCCAGGTGCCGAGCTGCCGGAACCCACCGGCGTTTCGAAGCGAAAACGACAGATCAGGCGCCAGGTAGCGGTCGCGGCGGGGGTCGCGCTCATGCTCTCGGCGGGCGGTCTGGTCGCTTGGTTCGAGCCCTGGGAGACCGCAGAGCGCGCCAGCCCGCTGGATCGGACGGCATTCGAGGTGCCGGACAAGCCGTCGATTGCGGTCCTGCCCTTCGAAAACATGAGCGACGACCCGAAGCAGGAATACTTCGCGGACGGTGTGACCGAGGACCTGACCACCGACCTGTCGAAGCTCTCCGGGCTGTTCGTCGTCGCCCGGGATTCGAGCTTCGCCTACAAGGGAAAGCCGTTGAATGTCCAGGACGTCGCGAGGGAGCTCGGGGTTCGCTACGTCCTGGAGGGCAGCGTCCGCCGGTCCGACGGCCAGATCCGCATCAACGCGCAGCTCATCGACGGCTTCAGCGGCGGCCACCTGTGGGCGGAGCGCTACGACGCCTCGATGACCGATATTTTCGCCTTGCAGGACAAGGTGACGCAAAACGTCGTGACTGCCCTTGCCGTCCGACTGACCGAGCCGGAGCGGGAGCACCAAGAGAAGAATGGCGATCCGAAGGCCTACGATGCTTTCCTGCGCGGCCGCGCCTACTACAACCTGAGCACGCCGGAGGACTACGCCAGAGCGCTTCCTTATTTCGAGAAAGCCATCCAGCTGGACCCCGGCTATCCCCGCGCCCACGCCTGGCTCGCGGCCATGTACTGGAACCTGTGGAACGAGGACTGGCAGGCCACCCTCGAAATGACGGCCGACCAGGCGATCAAGAAACTCGAGCTCCACTTGGAAGCGGCCATGGCCGATCCGACGCCCATGGCACACTATGTCGCCGCTGCCTTCTATGCCGCCCAGGGGCGCTACGACGAGGCAATCGCCCAATCCAATCGCGCGATCCTGATGGATCCCAATTCGGCCATTGGATACAAGGGACTGGGCAGAATTCTGAACAAGGCCGGACGCCCGGAGGAAGGCCTCGAGGTCATCAAGAAGGCGACTCGGCTCGATCCTCGGGGCGACGACGGTGGCGACGACACTTACCGCATCGGCGAAGCCCTGTTTCTGCTCGGGCGATACGAGGAAGCGGCGACGATGTTCCGGAGGTACATCGACCGCTCGGGCGATGAAGAGTGGGGCTCCTTGCTCCTAGCCGCGAACTACGCGCAGTTGGGACGTACGAAGGACGCCGAGGCGGCAATCGCCAGGTTCGATGAGATCAGGGCGAAGCGGGGCCTGCGCCCTTACACGCTCGCCGAGTTCGACGATTGGGCCTTCGCGCCGTCGGTCAGGGAGCGATACCGGGAAAGCCTGCGCAAGGCGGGCATGCAACCGGGCGCCTCGTCTTCCCCGGTGCTTGCCGGCGTGAACCTTGCCCCCAACGAGGTCGAAGGGGCCATGACCATCGATGCTGCGCGGGCAAAGGCGCTCTTGGATGAGGGCGTGACCTTCGTCGACGTTCGCGGCAAGGACCCCGCCTGGCATCTGGGCCGGATTCCGGGCGCGGTGCACCTTCACCTCTACCACGACTTCAGCGAAGAAAAGCTCACCAAGCTGGTGGCCAAGGAAGATCCGCTCGTCATCTACGCGAGCGGGCTCCGCAGTCGTGAATCCGGCGCCGCAAGCGCGCGCGCGGTCTCCTGGGGTTTCGAGAACGTCTACTTCTTCCGAGAAGGGTTCCCGGGCTGGAGGGGCGCCGGCTATGCCGTCGAAGTCGCCTCCCAGTAGCGCCTTGGCGATATCCACTGCACGGTCGCGCGTCCAACCCGCTTTCTCGCACGAAGCCGAGACCCGTGGCACCGTCGGCGTCTTGACAACGGATGTCTGCGCGTGACCGAAGGGGCCACGAAAAGGAGCGCCGAGAAGGTATAATCCTGAATAAGAAAAGTGGGGGGGCATGAGTCAGATAGACGAGAGGGACAGGTTCGATAGGGGCGAATTCGATGCCTGTTATCTGAACAAGAAGCCCTTGATCATTCGGGGGGCGGCGCGGAGCTGGCCTGCCATCCATTGGAGCTTCGAAAGCCTTGGAGAAGTCTGCGGCAAGCACGTCATCACGATCGAGTCCTACGATGCCGGCGAAGAAACCTACTGGGAACAGATGAACCGGCATAAGCGGACCCTGTATTTCGATGACTACCTGAACGAGCTGCAACAAAGACCCGATCCGCTCTGGAGCCTTCGCGAGAACTACGAAATCTTCTTCTCCCATCCGGAGCTCAAGCAGGACTTCCGGGTGGAGGCGCTGTTCCCCGAGATCACCAAGGAATGGTTCTATTACCTCTGGTGCGGGCCCGAGGGCTATGTGACGGGACTGCACGCCGACGATCTGGAGAACAACATCCTGGTCCAGATTCGGGGTGAGAAGATCTTCAAGTTCTATCATCCCGACGATACCGAGTTTCTCTATCTCGAATCCGATGCCCTCTGCGACGGCGCCTATTACAGCCTCGCGGATCCCTTCAGCCTCGATCTGGAAAAATTCCCGGCGATGAGGAACGCGACCGAGTACACTGCGACCGTCGGCCCGGGCGACATGATCTACGTCCCGGGATTCTGGTGGCATGCGGTGAAGTCGCTCTCGCCCGTCATCAGCGTGAACGTCTGCTATGGGGACAATCAATCGAAGATCCACGATGAAGAGAGATGGCTGAAGGCGCAAGGGCGCCACGGCGAAGCCTGCCTCCAATGTGCCCGAGGCCGGTCGGCGCCGCAGCGACCCGACCTCGTAAACACCTGACCGAAGGAGCCGAAGGGAAATGCTGACAGGTCCTGGGCTCGCATTTCGAGCCGGCCGAAGGCGACGAGCGCAATGACGCCGTTGAAAGAACCCGCGCAGATCCGACTGCCGCGCCGGCGCTTCGTGGTCTCCACGGCTTGCCTGGCCGGCCTCGGATTGGCCGGATGCCAGGTCAATCTGCCCGGGAGCGGCGAGGCCCCGCGGCGGATCCGCCTGGCCGCCCTGGAGGACTTCCCCCCCGAGCTCCCGACCGCGGGCTGGGCGTTGCAGGTCAACGAACCCACCGCCACGCTGTCGCTCAACACCGCGCGCATCGCGATCGGCACGCGAGACAACATCAGGTACGTCTCGGGCGGCCAGTGGGCGAGCCGCGCGCCCGAGATGGTCATGGAGCTGCTCGCCAAGTCCTTCAGCAACTCTGACAGACTTTCCAAGGTCGTTGACCGGCGCGGCCGGATCCGACCGGATTTCGTTCT
>JASJAL010000162.1 GCA_030067055.1 Kiloniellales bacterium
CGCTCGGGGTCGATCATCAGGGCCGCGGGCCGGCCGTTCAGCGAGGCGCAGACCCGGACGCGGACCTGCACGTCTTCGAGGCCCTCCTCCTCGGCCCAGACCTCCGCGAGGTGGTGCGCGAACTGCAGGACCATGTCCGGGCGCGACGGCATCTTGCGCGCCTGATGCCGCAGCAGGAAGTCCTCGGGATATACCGTCCATTCGACGCCGCTGGCCGGATCCCGGACGGTGAATATGGCCTCGGCCTTCTTGTCGCGCAGCTTCATCTGCCAGGCGAAGCGGTGGCCTTCCTCGGTCCAATGCGGACTTCCCGGATAGAGCAGGTGACGCAGCGGCACCAGGATCTGCACGGCCACCCAGAGCCCGATGAAGGCGAGCAGCGCGCGGCGCGCCAAGGGCCCCGGAGCCTGCCGTTCGGCCAGCTGGCTAGACATCGGCCACCCTCCGCTCCGAGGACACCAGGCGTCCGAGGGCCTGCCGCAGCCGCTCGAGTAAGCGGCGTGGCCAGTCCGGATCGAAGAACATCAGGGTGCCGAGCATGGCCACCCACGGGAAGATGCCGATCCGGAAGGTGAAATGGTTGGCGAGGTGAAAGGCGAAGTAGACCACGGCGACCGGAAGCCGGGTGCGCCGAAACAGCAACAGCGGCGCACCGACGATGTGCAGCAGGATCACCCCGTAGGCCCCGATCGCGACCACCCAGTCCTCCAGGAGCAGGGGCCCGATCAGCGGCGCGTCGGCGCGTCGGGCCAGCCACATCGCCAAGGGTTCCAGGCGCAGCCAGTCCGGGTTGACCTTCACGATGCCTGCGAAGACGTACATGATCTCGAACTGCATCACGAAGAGCCAGACCGTCCAGGCCGGCACCTCCGACGGCATGGCCCGGCGGCGCCGGGCGATCAGAGAGTCGAGCGACCAGATCCGGCTGGCGGGCACCAGCATCATCAGGAAGGCGATCATGCTGACCAGCACGAAGTGGTTCAGGTAGCGCGCCTGGTCCAGGAGGAAGATGTAGGTGAAGGCGAAGAAGAAGACGACGATTGCAACCCGGTAGAACAGCCCGAGCATGATCATCGCCGACAGCACGGCCAGCAGCACGAAGTGCCAGTACATGCCGTCGCCGGGCCAGGGTGCGACCCACTCGAAGCCGAAATATTTGAAATGGAACTCCGGATCGATGTAGTAGCGCGAGATCCAGCCGTGCTCCCAGAAGCGCCAGCACTCGATCAGCATGATCAAGCCGAATCCGATCCGGAAGACCGCCAGGGAGGACGCGTCCACCGGCTGGAAGAGCCGGTCTTCCAGGCGCAGAAGGAGCCCGGCCCGCTCCGGCGCCCTCGGCGCCTGTGCTTCGGCTTCCTTGCTCCCGCTGCCGGGCATGTTTCCTCCTCCGGCTTCCAGGCCGCGTGTCGAGCATACCCATAGCGACGGCACGTTACCGCCGGGTTATTCAACCTATGATGGCTTAAACCGACCCTCCGGAGTCAAGGGCGGACAACACTCGCCTATTCGGCCGCTGCAGCCGGCGCCTCGGCGCGAACCTCGATCCGACCCTCCAGGGCCTTCGGCAAGGGGCCGCCCGTGGCCCAGTCGAGCAGCTCCACCGTGTGCAGGATCGGGACCCGGCTGCCGCTGGCGATCTGGGTCATGCAGCCGATGTTGCCGGTGGCGATGGCGTCGGGCGACGTACTCTCGATGTTCGCCACCTTGCGGTCGCGCAGCTGCCGCGCGATCTCCGGCTGCAGCAGGTTGTAGGTGCCGGCGGAGCCGCAGCAGAGGTGGCCTTCAGGCACCTCGCGGACCTGGAAGCCGGCCGCGGTCAGAAGCTGCTTGGGCGGCGCGGTGACCTTCTGGCCGTGCTGCAGCGAGCAGGCCGCATGGTAGGCGACCACGAGGCCCGAGGCGGCACTTGGAGGTGCCAGCCCGTGCTCTGCCATGAACTCGGAAATGTCCACGGTCAGGTCCGAGATCCTGGCCGCCGGAGCCGCCCACTCGGCGTTCTCGCGCAACATGAAGCCGTAGTCTTTGACCGTGGTGCCGCAACCCGATGCGTTGATGATCACGGCGTCCAGGCCGTCGCCTTCGAGTTCCCGGGTCCAGGCGGCGACGTTGGCCTTGGCCGAGGCCAGGGCAGGCGCCTCCTTGCCCATGTGATGGGTCAGAGCGCCGCAGCAGCCGGCGCCCTTTGCGACCACGACCTCGACACCGTGCCGTGTCAGCAAACGGATCGTCGCCTCGTTGATCTCCGGCGCCAGGACCTGCTGGGCGCAGCCGTTCATCAGCGCCACTCTCGCACGGCGCGGTCCTTCGGCCGGAAAGGCCTGGGGCAAATCGCAGCGGCTGGCGGTCGGGATCGCGGCCGGCGTCAGGGCCAGCATGGCGCCGAGGCGGCCCGGAAATAGCTTCGCGAAGGGCCGCGCGAACCAGGCACCGACCAGCGCCAGGCGGAACCGGCCCGGGATCGGCAGTAGCCAGGCGAAAAGCGCGCGCAGCAATCGGTCGAAGAGCGGCCGTCGGTAGGTTCGCTCGATGTGGGTCCGGGCGTGATCGACCAGGTGCATGTAGTGGACGCCCGAGGGGCAGGTGGTCATGCAGGCCAGGCAGGAGAGGCAGCGGTCGACGTGCTTGACCACCTCGGCGCTGCCCGGGCGCTCGTTCTCCAGCATGTCCTTGATCAGGTAGATCCGCCCGCGCGGCGAATCGAGCTCGTCGCCCAGCAGCACGTAGGTCGGGCAGGTCGCGGTGCAGAAGCCGCAGTGGACACAGGTCCGCAGGATCTTCTCGGACTCGGCGATGTCGGGGTCGGCGAGCTGCGCCAGGCTGAAGTTCGTCTGCATCCCGTGGCCTCCCGCCTCCGAGCCGCTAGATCCCGGCGTACATGCGGCCGGGGTTGAGTACCCGGCGTGGATCGAAGCCGGACTTGATGCGCTCGCCGAGCGCCGCCTTGGCCGGGTCTTGCGGCTGAAAAACCGGCACCCGGGCGCGCAGGTTCTCCGGCGCCCGGATCAGGGTGGCATGACCGCCGGTGCCGACCGCCCGTCGGATCGCCGCTTCGCCGCCGTCCTCCGCGCCCTCGACCGCCAGCCAGACCAGGCCGCCGCCCCAGTCGTAGCAGGCCTCGACGGACAACTCGGCGCGCAGCTGGGCCACCACCTCGGGCCCACGGGTCGGCGCCACCGAAAGCCGCCAGATCACTGAGTCGTCCCGACCGACCAGGGCCCGGACGTCACGGATCTCGGTCCAGGCGGTCGCGGAGTTGTGGCTGTGCAGCTCCTCGGTCTCGCCAAAGCCCGCGAGCTCGTCGCGCAAGGCCTTGCAACGGTGCTCGACCGAAAGCCCGGTGCCTTCGACCCGGACCAGGGTGACGGCGCCACCGGCGTCGCGCAGGTGGGAAACCGCGGAACGCGCCGCGACCTCGGCGGGCAGGTGTGCGGCCGCCGAGACTTCGTGGGCCGAGCCCAGCGCCCGGCTGAGCGCCCGGACGCCCTCCGCGTCCTCCAGCCCGAAGACCAACACGGTCCGCACCTTCTCCGGTGCTGGCAGGACCTTGAGGGTGACCTCGGTCATCACCGCCAGGGTGCCGTAGGAGCCGGCCAGGAGCTTGCAGAGGTCATAGCCGGTGACGTTCTTGACCACCCGGCCGCCGGATTTGAAGGCCTCGCCGCGGCCCGAAACCGCCTCGAAACCGAGGAAGTGATCGCGCGCGGCGCCCGCCTTGATCCGCCGGGGGCCGGCCAGGTTACAGGCGAGCAACCCGCCAAGGCTGCCGCCACCCGGCTCGGCCCCAAAAAGGGGTCCGGGGTCAAGGGGCTCGAAGGCGAGCTGCTGGTGCTTTTCCGCCAAGGCAGCCTCGACCTCGGCCAGCGGCGTGCCGGCCCGGGCCCGCAGGATCAGCTCCTCGGGCTCGTAGAGGGTGATACCGCTGAGACCCGAAAGGTCGAGGGTGTGCTGGGTCTGAAGCGGCCGGCCGAGGCCACGCTTGCTGCCCAGGCCCAGGACTTCGAGCGGGGCCTCCTCGCTGACCGCCCAGGCCACGGCCTCGCGGACCTGCTCGGCGTTTTCCGGTCGCAAGCTCTCGGTCATCGGCCGCGTCCTAGAAGCGCGGCAGGTCGGGGAAGCGCAGCTGCCCCCTGTTGATGTGCACCCGGCCCAGTTCGGCGCAGCTGTGCAGCTCCGGGAAGACCTTGCCCGGATTGAGCAGGGCCTTGGGGTCGAAGGCGCACTTGAGCCGCTGCTGCTGATCGAGGTCGGTTTCGGTGAACATCGTGCCCATCAGGTCGCGCTTCTCGACTCCGACTCCGTGCTCGCCGGTCAGCACGCCGCCGACCTCGACGCAGAGCTTGAGGATGTCCGAGCCGAAGTCCTCGGCCTTCTCCAGCTCGCCCGGCACGTTGGCATCGTAGAGGATCAGCGGATGCAGGTTGCCGTCGCCGGCGTGGAAGACGTTGGCGACTCGCAGGCCATACTGCGTGCTGAGCTCGGTCATGCGGGTCAGCACCTTGGCCAGCTGGTGGCGCGGGATGGTCCCGTCCATGCAGTAGTAGTCGGGCGAGATCTGGCCGACCGCGGGGAAGGCGGCCTTGCGCCCCGCCCAAAAGGTCAGACGTTCCTCGTCGCTCTGGGAGGCCCGAATGGTCGTGGCGCCCTGCGCCTTGGCGATCTCGGAGACCCGCTCGATCAGCTGGTCGACCTCGGCCTCGGGCCCGTCCAGCTCGACGATCAGCAGCGCCTCGACGTCCAGCGGATAGCCGGCGTGAACGAAGGCCTCGGCGGCGTGGATCGCCGGCTTGTCCATCATCTCCATGCCGCCCGGAATGATCCCGCCGGCGATGATCGCCGCGACCGTATCGCCCGCCGCCTCGCCGGTCTCGAAGCCGAGCAACAGGGCACGGGCGGTCTCCGGCTTCCTGAGGATGCGGACCGTGACCTCGGTCACCACCCCCAGCAGGCCCTCGGAGCCGGTCATCAGGCCCAGCAGGTCGTAGCCCTCGGACTCCAGGTGTTTGCCGCCGACTTCGACCACCGTGCCGTCGATCATCACCATCTTGAGGCCGAGCAGATTGTTGGTGGTGAGGCCGTACTTCAGGCAATGCACTCCGCCGGCATTCTCGGCGACGTTGCCGCCGATGGTGCAGGCGATCTGGCTGGAGGGATCGGGCGCATAGTAGAAGCCGGCGTGCTCGACCGCCTTGGTGATCCCCAGGTTGGTGACACCGGGCTGAACGACGGCGCAGCGGTTGTCGAAATCGACATCGAGTATGCGGTTGAACTTGCCGAGGCCGAGCAGGATGCCGTCCGCCAGGGGCAGCGCGCCGCCCGACAGCGAGGTTCCGGCGCCGCGCGGCACCACCTTGACCTCGTTTTCATGGCAATACGCCAGGACCCGGCTGACCTCTTCGGTGGTGCTGGGCAGGACCACGATCAGGGGCACTTGCCGATAGGCCGTCAGGCCGTCGGACTCGTAGGCCCTGAGTTCCTGCTCCTCGACAATCACCCCCTCGCCCGGCACGATCTCGCGCAGGGCAGCGGCGATCTCCGCCTTGCGGGCGATGGTTGCCTGATCCGGATCGGGCATCTTCATGGTGCCTGGCCTCCCGTCCACCGCCCCACCAGCCGTGGGATCGGCCTCCCGAAATTGGTAATACCAGTTGGAAATACTATGGGCGCCACGGGGAGGCGGGTCAATGCCGGAGCCCCGGCCGCCCCCTTGTCACAGAATTGGCCGTGGAAGGCACGCCGGACTTAACCCAATCCTAACCCGCATCCAGTCATTTCGTCGGACAACGCCGAAAGCGGAAATCTCCGCCGGCCCGGCCCGGAACCGACTGCACGGATGCGCTACCGCTACTACACGGCCGACGTTTTCACCGATCGGGTCTTCGGAGGGAATCCGCTCGCGGTCTTTCCGGATGCCGAGGGCCTGAGCCCGGAGCAGATGCAGCGCGTCGCCCGGGAGCTGAACCTCTCCGAGACCGTCTTCGTGCGGCCTCCGAAGGACGCAGCGAACAGTCGCCATCTGCGCATCTACACGCCGGCAATGGAATTGCCCTTCGCAGGGCATCCCACCCTGGGCTGCGCCCACGTCCTGACGCTGCTGGGGGAGATCGAGGCCCGGAACAGCGAGACCGAGGTCGTCTTCGAGGAAGGCATCGGTCCGATCACCGTACGGATCCAAGCTGACAGCGGGAATCCCAGCTTCACCCAGCTCGACATCGCCAAGATGCCCGAGTTCGCGATGGAGATCCCCTCATTGCGGAGCATCGCCTCGGCGCTGTCGCTGGACATCTCCGATCTGCGATTGGGCGACGATCGGCCGGTGGCCGTGTCCTGCGGTGTCCCCTTCCTGGTCGTGCCGCTGCGCGACCTGGATTCCCTGGGCCGCGCCCGGCTGGATCGCGAGACCTGGGAAAGCAGCCTCCAGGAAACCTGGGCGCCCAACCTCTATGCCTTCGTCTACGGCGCCGAGACCGAGGGCGCCGATATCAGAGCACGAGTCTTCGCGCCGGCTCTGGGCGTCGAGGAGGACCCGGCGACCGGCGCCGGAGCGGCCTGCCTCGCCGGCTATCTTTGCTCCCTGGAGGCCAAGGGCCAGGGGAGCCGCTACTGGACCGTCGAGCAGGGATACGAGATGGGGCGGCCGAGCCTGATCAAGCTCGAGGCCGACATGGAACAGGGCGCCGTGACAGCGATCCGGGTCGGCGGCGCCTCGGTCCTGGTCGGCGAAGCCTGGATCGAAGTCCCGGGACCGGGCGAACAAGGCGGTCTGGTTCTCGAGACCGCAGCCGAGGCCAAGGCCAAGACCGACGGCAAGGGCGAGCCAGAGGCGAAGGCCGGGGACAAGCCCAAGGAGAAGGCCTCCGAAGCAAAACCGGAAGCCGACAAGGCCGCAGAAACGAAGGCAACGGAGCGCAGCGAGGAAAAGCAGGACAAGCCGGAGGCCGAGGCCAAGCCCGAAGCGAAGACGGACGACGAGAGCAAGGCCAAGCCCGAGGCCAAGCCTGAGCCGGAAAGCAAGCCGGCGGCCAAATCCGAGCCGGAGAAAGCCTCCGCCGACGGAGCGGCAGCCAAGGCCACCAGCGACAAGGTGGTGCCCTTGCGCGCGGTGCTAGAGGCCCTGACGGCCAAGAAGGGCGAATCGGCGGCGGCAGACAAGGACGCGGCCAAGCCGGAGCTGGCCCGAAGCGAGACGGCCGAGCACGGGACTGGCGCCGAAGGCGACGCAGCGGCCTCGGAAGACGCGCCCGACGAGGCTTCCGATGCCAGCCCCGAGCGGCGTATAGGCTTCGTCGTGGATCACCCCGGACGGCAAGAGTCAAAAAATCGGGATAGCTCGAGTGGTGATCTCGATCCGGAGTCATCCAGCGAGGCGCGCGATGAGGCCAAGGCCGGCAAAGCCGCCAACGGCAAGGACCCCTCGGCGGAAAGCTTGACCGGCGAGGACGAAGACCTCGCCGAGGACGGTCTCGAGACCAGCGAGGACGACTCCGAGGACACGGCGCTCAGCTTCGACGACGAAGACGACCGGAGCTGGGACGACGATCTGGAAGACGAAGACGAAGCGGAAGACGACGATCTGGAAGATAACGAGGATTGGGACGACGAGGCGCGCGTCGGCGACGAGGTCGACGAGGACCTCAGGCGCTTCCGCCGCCAGGAACACTACAAGTTCCTCTGGTCCGCGACACTCCGGCACGGCGACCAGATCTACGCCTGCGTGATCATCGACCTCTCGCCCAAGGCCGCCCTGCTCCAACTCGAGGAGGAACTGGCCTACGACCTGACCTTGAACTTCGATTCACCGGTGACCTTGAAGAACGCCAAGATCGGCCGGCTGAAGGGGGAGGTCGCCTGGCGTGACAGGAACCGGCTGGGCGTCGAGCTTCTCGAGGATCCCGAGGACGTCTCGAAGATCCTGGACGCGGCACGCAACTAGCCGGCCACCGCAGCCGCGGGCCGGCATCTCAACAGCAGGAAGACGGAATGCCCGGAGCGCCGCGCGCGGCGCGAGCTCAGCCTTGGCGCGCCTTGAAGCGCGGGTTCTTCTTGTTGATCACGAAGACCCGGCCCCGGCGCCGCACGACCTGGCAGTTCTTTTCCCGCTTCTTCGCGGTCTTGAGCGAGTTAACGACTTTCATGGACCTTTTACTCCGGGACGGAGCCCTTTCAATGCGGCCGGGAACATAGGCAAGGGCGCGCCTGCTGTCAATCCACAGAGGCCCCTCTCGAGGCGGGTCGATTTAGCGTTCGCTACCTAGCCGACGGACAGCTTCTGGCCCTGATTCCGCTTCAGGGCAAAGAACCTGTAGGCGCGGAGCTGGCCGGACTGCAGGGCCGCCATCCGGCGGGTCCAGATCTCGATCTCTCGCACCATCAGCGGGGCCAGGTGGTGGCCGGCCCCGCCCTGCTTTTGGCCGTTGATGAACTGCTCCCAGCCCTTGACGGCCCTCGCTTTCAGCGCGTCCGAAATGTCCTCGGAAATCCGGTGCTCCAGCCCGAGCTCGGCGAAGAGCGCTTCGTAGTCGGACACGGTCCAGAGGTGGATGGGCTCCGGATCGACCTTGGTCCAGGCCTCGACGTCGCTTCTGGGCCCATCCTCCGAGGCCAGAACGTAGTCGGTAAAGAGCAGCTGTCCCGGTCGTTTCAGCCCTTCGACCAGGCTCGTCAGCAGACCGCGCTTGTCCTCCACGAGATAGAGGAACTCCTTGGAGAGCACGCAGTCGACGCTGTTCGCCTCCGGAGGGAACTCCGGGTCGTCGAAGGACAGGACCTTGGCGCGGCCAGCGAGGTGTGCCGATTGCGAGATGGTATTGGCAGCGTCGCTCAGCCTGGGGTCGGGCTCGAAACCCTTGCAACGGCATTGGAACTTCTTGGCGATCGCCCGCACCGCCGCACCGAGCCCGGCGCCGACATCGATCACGCTCGTGTGCTCGGTCAACGCGAAGGGTTTGACCAGCTCGCAGAGGTAGGCGTCGTCGCCCGGCGCACAGCAACCAGAACCCCAAACGTCCTGGACCAAGGCAATTCGGGCCTCGTCCCAGTACGAGTTTGCGGCGGGGCCTTCGCCGGCGCCGCCGGGCACGCCGCCCTCGCCATCCTGATCTTCCTGATGGACCTTGACCTCATAGCCCTCCCACCAGGCCTTCAGCTTCAGGCTGAGAGGGATCTTGCCGTCCCGCGTCTTCGGGCGGTTGAGGGAGCGGTCCACGGCCGACATCGCTCGGCCTATGGACCAGGGGCGATGATCGCGTAAGGCATAGGACCTTATGGGCCAGTTTGGTGAAGCCCAGGTTAAACTCCCCGCGATCCCCTGCCGGGTCCCTCACCCAATCTGGACGAAACCTGCGGCCGCCGGGTCGGCCACGCAAGGCGGGCAGGCCTTCCGTGTCGCAATGGCCGGGTGTAGGGTCGTCGCCACCATGGAGGCATCACCGGCACCGCGGGGGGGGGGGGGCCCCCCCCCCCCCCCACCCCAT
>JASJAL010000148.1 GCA_030067055.1 Kiloniellales bacterium
GCAAGCTTCTGACGCTGGGTCTGGGTCAGGCGCTTGCCGGCAAGGCCGACGTCGTAGTCGAGCCCGACCTCGATCACGGATTGGCGCAAATTCTGCTTCTCCAGCACTTCGGTCATGGCGGCGCCGACGATCTCGGCGGCCTGGGCCCGGCCGAAGGCGAGGCGGCCGAAGAGCATATTGTCCTGCAGGCTGGCGGCGGCGTTGTATGTGTCCGGATCGTAGAACGCGACCGGTCCGCTGCCGTCCTTGCTCGGAAGCCTTTCGAGGATTGCGCGCCGGGCCTTGAGAATCCGCGCCTCGAAGCTTTCGGAGGATTCGTCGCTGAGGTCGAGGCGATGCCGCCCCTTGATGTAGCGGAACGGCAGCGCCAGAAAGCGCGCTTGCTCGTCCTCGGACAAAGATTTGAACCCGCCCTTCTCGGTTCGGCCGATCAAAGCCCGGAACTCCGGCAAGTCGTCGTAGTCGATGAAACTGAATTGCTCGAAGAACGGATGGCCCGGCGGCAGGTCGGCGAAAATCTCGACCATGGTCTGGGCGATGTTGACCGCCATGACTTCCAGGTCGTCCAGCAGGCCCTCGCTTTTCAGGATGCTGACGATGACCGGGTTCTGCGGCAGGTTCTCGACATCGTAAGCGGGATCGATCGGCGTGCCGAACAGCAGGTTCTCCGCCAGGGTCGCATTGTCGTTATAGCGATCCGGATCGAAGCGGACGACGAGGTCGCCGGCGCCGCGTTCCTCCAGGACCTTGGACAGCTCAGCCCGGGCTTCGAGAAGTCCGTCGGTTAAATCCCGTTTCGCCTTGGGATCTACGGTGCCCTGAAGGCCGAAGCCATAGATGTCCTCTTCCAGGTCGACCAGGCGCAGCATCTCGACCATCTTCTCGGCCAGGTCCTCGGGGCCGGCGGCCCCGCAGGCGTCGTAGTCGATCCAGTCGTCGTTGATGTCCAGGGTGATGTTGCCCGCACGCTCGCTCTCCGCTTCCTCCCGGGCGCGCGTCTGCGCATCCAGGGCGTCGGACAAGCGCTGAGGCACGTGCTTCAGGCCGTAGAGCAGATTCTCGCCAACGCTCACAGAGAATAGATAGGCATCGTCGCCGACATAGGAAAGGCGGCGCCCTGTCACATACTGTCCAAGACTGCGCAGATCATAGTCGCCGACGGTGATGCGTCCGTTGCTGGGTGGGACCAGGCCGGCCAGCATCATGGTCAGGTGGTCCTTGCCGCTGCTGCTTTGACCGACAACCGCGACGTGATCGGTGAGCGCCGCTCGAAAGCTGACGCCATGCAGGACATTGTTGTCGTTCTCGTCGACCAGGCCGAGGCCGGACACGACCAGTTCGCCGGTCAGCGGCGTAACGTTCTCGCTGTAGGGTTTCTGGTCTTCGGGATCGATCATCTCCGGGGGATGGAACTGGTCGATCACCTGGTCGTACTTGATCTGGACGTCGTTGCGCTGCTGATCCCAGTCGATCAATTCCTTGATCGGTGCGGGCAGATCCTTGTAGGCCGCGATGACCGCGACCAGGGCGCCGATGTTCAGCTGCCCGACGATCACCAGGTAGCCGCCCACCGCATAGAAGATGAAGGGCGTCAGCTGCGACAGGAAGTTATTGAGAAACTTGACAAAAAACTTGCGCCGAAAGATCTCGTAGCGAATTCGGTAGATCGTGCCCAGCCGGTTGGCGATCTCGGCCCGCTCGAAGTTCGAGGTATCGTGGGCATGGATCTCCGTGGCGCCGGCGACCACCTCGCCAATCCGCCCGGCGAGGCGCCGGCTGACCAGCTGCCGCTGCCGGCCGAGCTCGAGGATCCGAACCCGCAGCTTCGGGATCAGGATCGCCTGGACCACCACGATGACCGCCGCGACGCTGCCGAGCCAGACGTTCTGAAGCAGGATGAAGGCCATGGCGGTCAGCGCCTGGCCGCCGAGGAACACCGGGGTCATGAAGGCGTCGCCGATGAAGCCGCCGAGGGGCTCGACCTCGTCCTTGACCATGGTCGCGACCTCGGCCTGGCGCACCTTCTTGAAATGCGCGAGGCGAAAGCGGAGAACCCGATCGGTCAGCTCGTAGCGCAGGCGACGCAGCATCCGCTCGCCCAACTGGCCCTTCAGGGTGTTGATCACGAACTTGAAGGTGCCGTTGATGATCACGAGCATCAGAAACGCGAAGCTGAGGGCGAAGAGCAGGGCCATCTGCTCCAGCTCGAAGCCCTCGAAGAGCGTCACCGGGCGCCCGAAAAGCGTTTCGCCGAAGGGCATGTTCAGGGTCATGAAGCTCTGGGTCGAGCCGGGACCGGCGAAGCCCTTGCCCTCGATGCCGTCGTTGACGATCTGCTTCGGCAGCTGCAGCGAGACGAAGTAGAAGGGCAGCGACAGCAGGACCAGGACCAGAATGAAGAGCTGGTCCCTCTTGCTGTGCTGCCAGATGTACTTGAACAGGTTGGGTTCCATAGGCCCTGCCGTCTCAAGTGCGGCCGCCCGCCGCGCCCGCGAAGCTTAGCGGAGCGCCTTGAGAGGGTAAACCAGCCACGCCGGGCGTGCCTAAAAGCCCAATCGACTCGCTGCGCCGCCTCGCGTAGGCTTTGCTCCGTTTGGCCCAATTCGTGGAGGGACGATGCGGGCCTATGTTTTGGTCTGGCGTCGCAACAGGGTAGGGAAGGAGAGGAGGCATGGCACGGTCGCGCCGTGACACACGAGTCCTGATCTACAGCCACGACAGCTTCGGTCTCGGACACCTGCGGCGCTGTCGGACGATCGCCCACTCGCTGGTCGCCAACCACAAGAACCTCTCGGTCCTGATCCTCTCGGGATCGCCGATCATCGGCAGCTTCGACTTCCGCGCCCGGGTCGATTTCGTTCGGGTCCCCGGGGTCATCAAGCTGCGCAACGGCGAGTACACCTCGCTGAACCTGCACCTGGACATCGAGGAGACCTTGCGGCTGCGTGGCTCGATCATCCGCCACACCGCGGAGATCTTCGATCCCGACGTCTTCATCGTCGACAAGGAGCCTCAGGGCCTGCGCGGCGAGGTGACCGATACCCTGACCGAGATGAAGACCAGGGGCACCCGCCTGATCCTGGGCCTGCGCGACGTGATGGACGAGCCGCGGCTTCTGGTGCCGGAGTGGCGCCGCAAGAAGGTGCTGCCGCTGCTGCGCGACATCTACGACGAGATCTGGGTCTTCGGACTCGAGCAAATCTGCAATCCGCTGGCCGAGATGAACCTGCCCGGAAAGGTCGAGCGCAAGCTGGTCTACACCGGCTATCTGCCGCGCCGGGTCGGCCAGGCCGAGAGCGTGCAGGCGCCGGAGATCACCAATCGGCCCTACATCCTGGTCACGCCGGGCGGCGGCGGCGACGGTGCGCCGCTGATCGACTGGGTTCTGCGTGCCTACGAATCCGACCGCCTACTGCCCTATCCGGCGCTGCTGGTCTTCGGCCCCTTCATGCCGCCGGAACAGCAGGCCGAGTTCATCGAGCGGGCCGCCGGCCTGGAGAACGTCGAGGCGATCACCTTCGACCCGCACATGGAAAGCCTGATGGCCAAGGCGGTCGGGGTGGTCGCCATGGGCGGCTACAACACCTTCTGCGAGATCCTGTCGCTCGACAAACGGGCCTTGATCGTCCCGCGCGAGTGGCCGCGGCTGGAGCAGACGATCCGAGCCCAGCGCGCCCAGGACCTGGGTTTGGCGCAAATGCTGCGTGAGGATCCCGCGCACGATCCCGGAATCATGGCCGAGGCGCTGCGCAACCTGCCGACGCAGGGACGGCCTTCCGAGGTCTTCGTGCCGGGCCTGCTGGACGGACTCGACAACGTGAACCACCTGCTCGCGCCCTGGCTCCGGAAGGGCTTCGAAGCCTTCCCGATCCTGCGCGAGGGGGCCTACTCCTAGGCCAGGACCGGCGACGAGATTCCTCGACGAGATCCATGGCAGCCGCGTCAGCAGATCCGCCAAGACAGGCCCCCGCGGTCGCGAATTCGGTCGTGGGGTTCGTCCTCAAGGGCTATCCACGGCTTTCCGAGACCTTCATCGCTCAGGAGATCCGGGCGCTGGAGCGCCGGGGCCTGGAGATCACGATCATCTCCCTGCGCCACCCGACAGATCCCGAGGTCCATCCGGTGCACCGCGAGATCGAGGCCCCGGTCGTCTACCTGCCGGAATACCTCTATCAGGAGCCGCTGCGCGTGCTGCGCGCCTGGTGGCGGCTCCGGCGGCAGCCCAGCTACCGTGTCGCCCGCGGCGCTTGGCTAAACGACCTGCGCCGCGACCGGACCCCAAACCGTGTCCGGCGCTTCGGCCAGGCCCTGGTGCTGGCCGCCGAGTTGGATCCCCGGATCGGCCGGCTGCACGCTCACTTCATCCACACCCCGGGCTCGGTGACCCGCTACGCCAGCCTGCTGAGCGGCCGGCCCTGGTCCTGCTCTGCCCATGCCAAGGACATCTGGACCACGCCCGACTGGGAAAAGCGGGAGAAGCTGGCAGCCGCGGACTGGACCGTGACCTGCACCGGCTACGGCGCCGCCCATCTGTCGGCTCTGGCGGAGAGCGGCGGCGGCGAGGTGGCGCTGGTCTATCACGGGCTCGACCTGACGCGATTTCCGGCGCCGGCCGAGGCCCAGGGAAGCCTGAACGACGGCGGCGACCCGGCCGCACCTGTGGTCCTGCTCTCGGTCGGGCGGGCGGTCGAAAAGAAGGGCTACGACCTGCTGCTGCGCGCCCTGGCGGGGCTGCCGGCCGAGCGCGCCTGGCGCCTGGTTCACATCGGCGGCGGACCCTTGGGAAAGAATTTGCAGCAGCAGGCTCGGAACCTCGGCCTCGAGAAGCGCATCGATTGGCGCGGCGCCCGGGCCCAGGCCGAGGTCCTGGCGGCCTGCCGCGCCGCCGACGTCTTCGTGCTGGCCAGCCGGGTCTCAGCGGACGGCGACCGGGACGGCCTGCCCAACGTCCTGGTCGAGGCCCAGAGCCAGGGTCTGGCCTGCGTGGCGACCCAGGTCGCGGCCATCCCCGAGCTGATCGCTTCGGAGGTCACGGGGCTGCTGGTCCCGCCAGAGGATCCGGCGGCGCTCTCGGCCGCGCTGGATCGCCTGATCCGCGACCCCGGTTTGCGCCACAGCCTGGGCCAGGCGGGGGCCAAGCGCGTCCGGCAGTCCTTCGACCTGGAAACCTGCATCGGCGAGCTGGCGCTGCGCTTCGGCCTGGCGGACACCCTCGAGCCCGCGGCCGATGGAGAGACGGAGGGGCAGCGGCTGTGCGCGTCGCTTTCTACGCCCCGCTAAAGCCGCCCGACCATCCCGTACCTTCGGGCGACCGCCTGCTGGCCGGGCTGTTCCAGAGCGCCCTGCGCCGTGCCGGCCACGAGGTCGAGTTGGCCTGTCGCCTGCGCAGCCGGGATCCGCAGGGCGACCCCTCGCGCCAGCAGCGCCTGCAAGCCCTCGGCACCCGCTTGGCCGGGCGCTACGCGGCGCGCTGCCTGAGGCGCCCGGCAGCGCAGCGGCCCGAGCTCTGGTTCACCTACCATCTCTACTACAAGGCGCCGGATTGGGTCGGCCCCGCCGCGGCCCGGCAGCTCGGCATCCCCTACGTGGCGGCCGAGGCCTCGGTTGCCGGCAAGCGCGCCGGCGGTCCCTGGGCGATCGGGCACGAGGCCACGCTCGCGGCCCTGGACCAGGCAGCCGCGGTGATCGCCCTCAACCCCGCCGACCTGCCCTGTCTGCCGCCGGTCCGGCGCCTGCACAGCCTGCCGCCCTTCGCCGACCTGGCGCCGTTTCGCGCCGCCGCCGCCGAACGCGAGCGCCATCGCGCCGACCTGGCCGCGTCCTGCGGGCTCGATCCGGAACGCCCCTGGCTGTTGACGGTCGCGATGATGCGCCCGGGCGACAAGCTGGCGTCCTATCGGGGCCTGGCCGAAGCCCTGGGCGGCCTGACAGACCTCGCCTGGCAGCTGCTGATCGTCGGCGACGGCACCGCCCGCGCCGAGGTCGAGGCCGCCTTCGCCGCGATCGGGCAGGATCGCCTGCGGTACCTCGGGGAGCGCCCGGCAGCGGCGTTGCCGCCGATCTTCGCCGCCGCCGACCTCTATGCCTGGCCGGCGGTGAACGAGGCTTTCGGCATGGCCCTGCTCGAGGCCCAGGGCAGCGGCCTGCCGGTGGTCGCCGGGCGCTATGGCGGGGTCGACGCGGTGGTGGCCGAGGACCGGGGCGGCCTACTGACCCCGCCGGGCGATATCGCGGCCTTCGCCACGGCGCTGCGGGCCCTGATCGGCGATCCCGAACGGCGCGCGGCGCTCCGCAGAGGGGCTGGGGAGGCCGCCGCGGCGCACGACCTCGGCGCGGCGTCGGACGCGCTCGATGCAATCCTCCGGCAGGCCCGGGCGGACTTCGGCGCGGAGGGGTCATGACCCCGCTGCTGGTGATCCGCCACGGCCGCACGCTCTGGAACCAATCCGGGCGCACCCAGGGCCAGAAGGACAGCCCCCTGACCCCAGAGGCGCGGTCCGAGGTCGCCAAGTGGCAGCTGCCGAGCGGCTACGAGGACGCCGACTGGTTCGTCAGTCCGCTGGGCCGGGCACGCGAGACCGCCGAGTTGCTGGGCCGGGGCGACGCCGCGGTCGAGCCCCGGCTGGCCGAGATGTTCTGGGGCGACTGGGAGGGACGGCGACTGGGCGACTTGCGGGCCGAGCTCGGGTCGGCCATGACCGGCCTGGAAGCCCAGGGATTGGATTTCCGGCCGCCCGGCGGCGAGAGCCCGCGCGAGCTGCAGCGGCGCTTGCAGCCCTTTCTGGAGGACCGCGCCGCCGCCGGCCGGCCGACGGTCGCCGTGGCGCACAAGGGCGTGGTCCGCGCGATCTACGCGCTGGCGGTCGGCTGGGACATGACCGGACCGCCCCCGGTCAAGCTGCGCAACGGCGTTGCCCAGGAGTTCCTGCTCGAGTCCGCCGTCCGGCCGAGCCCTGGCCGCCTGAACATTCCGCTCATCGAGGCCTGACGTGTCGCCCGCCGCCCCCCGGGTCCTGTTCTACGTCCAGCACCTTCTGGGCATCGGCCACCTCAAGCGGGCCGCCCTGATCTGCCGTGCGCTCGCGGCGGCCGGGCTAGACACCACGCTGGTTTCAGGCGGCATGCCGGTTCCCGGGCTCGACATCGGCGGGGCGCGTCTGCACCAGCTGCCGCCCCTGCGCAGTGCCGACATGACCTTCTCCGCGCTTCTGGACGAGGCCGGACGACCCGTGGACGAGGCCTGGAGAACGGCGCGGCGCGACCGCTTGTTGGCGGTTTACCGTAACCTCCAGCCGGATGCGCTCGTCCTAGAGATGTATCCCTTCGGACGACGGCAAATGCGCTTCGAGTTGATTCCCCTGCTGGAGACCGCATGGGCGGGCGCGCCCCGGCCGCTGATCCTGAGCTCGCTGCGCGACATCCTGTCCAAGGCCCCGGTCCCCAAGCGCGCGGCCTGGATCGAGGCCCAGGTCAGGGAGTTCTTCGATGCCGTCCTGGTCCATGCCGATCCGCGCTTCGTCACCCTGGAGGCGAGCTTTCCCGAGGCCGCCGGGTTCGCCGACGCCCTGGTCTACACCGGCTACGTCGCCGATCGGGCGCAGATCGCAGCACCCGGCAACGCGGCCACGGAGCGGAGCGGCGTCGTGGTCTCCGCCGGCGGCGGCGCGGTCGGTGCGGCCCTGATCGAGGCGGCCCTGGCCGCCCGGCCGCTTTCGGCCCTGAAGGCCGCGCCCTGGACCCTGCTGACCGGCCCCAACCTGCCGACCGCGCAGCTGGACGCCCTGGCACGGCAATGCCCTGAAAATGTAACGCTTTCACGTGCTCACCCTCGGTTCCTTGAGCTACTATCCGGGGCCCGGCTGTCGATCAGCCAGGGTGGATACAACACGGTCGCAGACCTGCTGCGCACGGGGCCGCGGGCGGTCATCGTGCCTTTCGCGGCCGAAGGGGAGGCGGAACAGACCATGCGGGCGCGGTTGCTCGAGACGGCAGGCGTGGTGGCGATGCTGGAGGAAAAGGCCCTGACCCCGCAAAGCCTGTGCGAAGCGATCGACCGGGCCCTAGCCGCCGAGAAAGACCCCCGGGACTTCGAGGTCGATCTGGGCGGCGCAGAGGCGAGCGCGGCCTGGATCGCCCGCGCCCTGGGCGAGCGGCAGCAAGCAGCCGGGCGGCCGTCATGAACGCCTGGTCGGCCCTGGATCGAGAGCTGAAGCTCTGGCAGGCCGCGCGGCGCCAGGCCACGGTCTGGTGGCGCGATGACGATGCCGTCCGTCCCGGGCCCGCCTTGGACCGCCTGCTCGAGCTATCCGCGCGCCACGGCGCGCCCCTGGCCCTGGCGGTGATCCCGGCGGCCGCGGAACCCGCGCTGGCCCAGACCCTCATGGCAAGGCGAGAGGGCGCGCCGCCGGTCGCGGTCCTGCAGCACGGCTACGCCCACCGCAACCACGAGCCGGAGGACCGCAAGAAGTGCGAGCTGGGCGCGGCGCGGCCGGCCGCGACGGTGCTGGCCGAGCTGGCCAGCGGCCGCGATCGCCTCGGCGCTCTCTTCGGCGCAGGGCCGCTGCCGGTCCTGGTGCCGCCCTGGAACCGCATTGCCGCCGAACTGCTGCCCGCTCTCCCGGGTCTCGGGTTCCGCGGCCTGTCGGCCTACACCCCGCGAGACGCGGCGCAGCCCGTGCCGGAGTTGTTGCAGGCGAACTGCCACGTCGATCCGATCCGCTGGAAGCCGGAGCGAAGCTTTCTCGGCGAAGCGGCGGCGCTGGAGCTGCTGTGCGGCCACCTGGCGGCGCGGCGCGCGGGCCGGGCGGATCCGGACGAGCCCAGCGGGATCCTGACCCACCATGCGGTTCACGACGAAGCGCTCTGGCACTTCCTCGACCGGCTGCTGGCGACGCTTTCGGCGCATCCCGCCGTCCGGCTCTTGACAGCCGACGCCGTCTTCGACATCGAACAGAGGCATGAACGCGACGTACCGCTATCCGCCTAGCGCCGTCATGGGCGACTACCTGCGGTCGGCGGTCGGTCTCGCCGTCGGCGTCGGCGTCCTGTTGACGGTGCCGGTCAGCACGGTGATCCTGATCATATTCGGCAGCTTGACCGCGATTTTCCTGCTCTTCGCGCTGCGCACCCTGCAGCGTCACCTGACCCAGATCACCTTGGACCAGGACGGGATCTTCCGCCGCGACCTCTTCAGCCAGACCTTGCGCTGGCAGGACTTGAAGTACCTTCGCCTGCGTTACTTCGGAACCCATCGACAGCAACGCGCCGGCAGCGGCGGCTTCATGCAGCTGTCATTGCGGGGCGAAGGCCGTAGGATGAAGATTGAATCCGACCTAGAAGGATTCGAAGATGTCACTCGACTGGCGGCGGCGGCCGCCAGAACGAACGGGGTTTCGCTCGATCCAGCCTCCGCCGGCAATCTTCTGGCGATGGGCATCGATCCGGACTTCGAAGAGACGGCGCCCAATTGACGGAAAGCGCCGCGTAGGGAGGTTGCGTGACGGATCTGCTACAGGTCAAGGACCTGCGGGTTGCCTTCCGGTTGCCGGAGGGCCGATTGGAGGCCGTCCGTGGCGCGTCCTTCCGGATAAGGCCGGGCGCGACCGTCGCCTTGGTCGGCGAGTCCGGCTCGGGCAAGTCGGTGGTCAGCCAGGCGATCATGGGCATCCTGCCGAAGACCGCCTTCATCGACGGCGGCCAGATCCTGTTCAACGATCCGACGCCCAC
>JASJAL010000149.1 GCA_030067055.1 Kiloniellales bacterium
CCAGCCAAATTGCCTATCCGTTCTTGAATAACTCCAGATTGTCGATCACCATTACGGACCGAAAGTCACATGCTGGGGCTTGGCATCCACATGAAGCAAAGCGGCCCGCTGCAATCGACTCGCTGACTTGATGCGAGACACCGGATGGCATCCAAGGCCGAGCTTCTCCACGCCGTCACTACTTCTGGCCCCAGGAATCGCCTGGAGCCTGCGGCATGAGCGATGACAGCGTAGCAACCTTTCCAAGAGGCCGAGTTCCCGAAGGCAATCAGGCCCAAAGAAGAGCCAACAAGAACATCGTCGTTTGCTGCGACGGAACCTGGAACGAGCCCGACAAACATCCGACCAATGTCGTGAAGCTCATGCGGGCCCTGCGCCCGACGCATCCGGAAACCGGTAGACCACAGATCGCTTACTACGATGAAGGGGTCGGCACCAATTGGGGCTTGGACAAGTTCCTCGGTGGCGCCTTCGGCATCGGCCTTTCCGAAAACATCAAGCAGGCCTACCGCTTCATCGCCAACAATTACGAGGAGGGCGACAGAGTCTATTGCTTCGGCTTCAGTCGCGGTGCCTTTACGGTACGTAGCCTCGGCGGATTGCTGGGCGTCGTCGGTCTCCTGCCAAAGATCGAGCTGGACGACTTCGAGCGCGCCTACGCCTACTACCGCCTCAAGAAAGAGGAGAGAGGCGGCAGCAAGGGACAGGAGCTGCTAAAGAAGCTGCACCCGCGGACCGACGTCGAGGTTCACTTCATGGGCGTTTGGGACACGGTCGGCGCCCTGGGTATTCCCCTCTCCTTATTGCGCTGGGTTGGGCGCAGCAAATATGCCTTTCACGACACAGAGCTCGGAAATTGCGTCACTCACGCTCGGCAAGCCTTGGCAATCGACGAGCGCCGCGGCGACTTCGCCCCGGCGATCTGGACCGCTCCGCCCGACCGCGATCTCCGGGAAAAGACGCTCGAACAGGTCTGGTTCGTTGGCGCCCATTCCAACATCGGCGGCGGCTACGAGGACTCGCGCCTTTCGGACATTGCCCTGATCTGGATGATCGAGCAGGCCGAGGCGCAAGGTCTGGCCTTCGACGACGAGTACTTCAAGGAGTTCGTCTTCGACGAAAGCGGCGGCCGGCCGGTCGATACCGCAGCCCCCCTGGTATACAGGCTGAAGAAAAAGCTCGACCGACAAATCGGCAGCGTCGATCACGGCAGAGAGGCCATTCATGGCAGCGTGCTTTCACACTTCAGCGAAGAAGGCGGCGAGCCCGACTACAACAACAGGAACAAGGTAGAGGCGGCAATTCAGAACCGAACGCCACTCGCAGAGTGGGGACGCCGGCGCGGCAAGAACGCTTCCGCGGCCGCCTGAGGCCCTACAATCGCGCAGAGGTCGACAGTCAGGCATAGGCGCCTGCCCCGGCGTGAATAGCTTGGCGAAATCGGCCGAGTCCGATCAGGTGTCGGTCAGATCGTCGTCCGCCTTGTCAGGGTCGGTCTTCTCTCGCCCGCAGATCGCCTTGAGGGCGGCCCATTCGCCCGGGCTCATGGCGGCTTCGCCATCGTCTTCGACATCCTTGAGGCGGTCCAGACGGGCCGCGAAGCTGGGGTGTGTCGAGAGGATCTGGAAGGGCCCGGTGACGTCGCCGGCCTCGCCTTGCAGGCGCTTGAAGAAAGCCGCCAGACCGATTGGCCGCAAACCGGCCTCCCGCAGGATCTCGATCCCCGTGCCGTCGGCCTGCAGCTCGGCCTCGCGACTGTAGGACAGGGCGAGCACCAGGCTACCGAGCTCGGCGCCGATTGACCCGCCACCGCCCATCAGAAAGTCGAAGATCACCGTCAGGCCCATCTGGCGCAGCATCGCCTGGGTGCCGTGGCGATGGATCACGTGTCCCATCTCGTGCGCCAGAACGCCCGCGACCTCCTCGGGCGCCTTGACGAAATCGAGCAGGCCGTCGAAGAGCACGATGTAGCCGCCGGGCAGGGCGAAGGCATTGGTGACATCGAGGTCGACGACGACGACCTTGTAGTCATAGGGCGAGTCCATGGCGCTGCCGAGCCGCGCGACCAGCCGATCGAGCGCCGCCCGGCCGGCCGCCGCCTCGCAGGTCCTGACCTGGTCCTGGTCCTCTAAAGCTGCGAAGAAAGCCAGCAGGTCATCCAGCACCGACTCTCCGAGGGCCTCTTCCCAAGAGACCGGGATCGTGCGCGCCAGATAGGGCACCCCGTGGGGCAGTGCGACCCAAAAGACGGCGACGGCGGCAGCAATGCCCGCCGCGGCCCAGAGGCCGCGTCGCATCAGCCGCCTGAGGGTGCGGGCGCGGGGATGAAACTGCGGTGCTGCCTCGGCGAGGTCTCCCAGGAAAACCTCTCCCTCGACGACCAGCCTGGCCTGAGGCGATTCGGCGCAGGACAATCGCGCGGTCTTGGCGGTTGCCATCTCGTCGACGGCACGAAGCTTTTCATAGGGCCAGATGGCCAGCAGCTTGCCCGACCCGTCCTCGATCCAGAGCTCGCGCATTTGCAGCCGGACGACGACCGGATGGCTAGCGGCCCGCTCGCCGTCGTGGAAGTTGCCGCGATACTCGGTCACGAGACGTCGCCCCTGGCCTCAGATTGGACTGAGATCGAAAGCGTCGGCCAGGCCCTCGCCGTGCCTCGGCCCCTGACCGGCGCGCTGACGCAGGGCCTCGAAGTCGATCGTACCCTCCAATTTCAGACTCTCGACGATCGCCTCTGTCAAGGGATGTATCAGCAATATCGTTTGGATCACACTCACGCCGGCGATGATGAAGATCGCCAACGCGATGTAGGCGGCAATATATGCTGGGGGCAGGCTTGCCATGGGATCGATGGGGCTAGCCTCGCCCAAGTTCTGTATCACCTCAGGTCCGACAGCCACCAAGACGATTGAGAAGACCCCAAAGACCAGCCCCGCGAAGAACAAGGAAGCGATGCTCGACAGCAGGAAGATGCCGATCACCCGACCAGCCTCCAGGTTCGAGCTGAGCCGCAGCGTGCCGTAGCGGGTCTCGCTCGCGTAGTAGCGGAACTCGACCGTCCGGTACCAGACGTAGCTGAAGCCCAAGGTGGGAATGTAGAGTAGCAGCGTGATCAGCCACTTGCCGAACATTGCGTTGGCACGGCCGCTGAACCTCAGGCGCTGATCGCCGAACCAGGTGTTGGTCGTGCGATACCGCTGCAGCGCGGTGCGATAGACGGGATAGGCGAGGGCCAAGGTGAGCAAGACGAGCAGCTGCAGCCCCAGGGTCATGAAGGCGTACTTGACCGCCGACCCGGTCTGGCCGGCCCTGATCCCACGCCACTGGGTCCGCGACAGCCGGTAACGCCGGGCACGGTAGAGCGCGAAGGGGATCAGAAAGAGGATGAGCAGCAGGTAGATGGTATCCAGCGGATTGAGCTGATCCGGTCTGGAGTCGAGCAGAAGACTGCCGGTCATGAGCGCTACGTAGAGCAGGGCAAGGAAGACGCCCGCGATCAGAAATCCGATGAAGAGCTCGATCCCACGGCCCGTGTACTCGAAGCGGTCGCCTTCCATCGAAACATGGCTCCACAGATAACGGCGCAGCCGGGTCTTGGCCCAGAACCGGTAGATCCCGAGTGTGACCAGCCCCAAGACGCTGTTGGACAAGGCGATCTTGCCAACCTCGCCGGCTCGACCGTCGTAGCCCAGTCCTATCGAGCGACGCCCGTCAGTGGCGTCGAAGACGGCCGTGACCTGGTCGATCATGCTCGCTTCCTTCTCGAAAGGGCCGTTCGCGAACAGCGCCCCGCTGTGGCTGCATGTCGCCGGCGGCACTCTAGCGCAGTTGCAACGCCGATATCCAAATCAATCCTATCTTGCGCCCTGGGCCTGCGCCGGCCTCGGGGCGCTGCGGGGGATTTCGGCTCTGGTCCTACCAGGAGCGCTTCGCTAGGATCGCGCCGTCCCGATATCCCGATCCGCAAACACACCCAATCCGAAGGAGCAGCCATGGGACAGTTCGGCGTCGGCCAGGGCTTGCGGCGGCTTGAAGATGTCCCGCTGCTGACCGGTCAGGGCAGTTATAGCGACGATCTATTCACCCCCGGTCAAGCCTATGGCGCCGTGGTGCGCAGCCCCCACGCCCACGCCGAGATCCTGTCCATCGACTGTGAGGCAGCCAAGGCTGCGCCCGGCGTGCTCGCGGTCTACACGGCGACGGACCTCAGCGCAGACGGCATTGGCGATATCCCGCTGATGACGCCGATTCCCGGGCGCGACGGCAAGGTCGGGCCGACACCGCCGAACCCGGCGCTGGCCCGCGATCGGGTCCGTCACGTCGGCGACCCGGTGGCCTTCATCGTCGCCGAAACCCCGCACCAAGCCCGCGATGCGGCCGAGCAGGTCCTGGTCGACTACCGGGAGCTCCCTGCCGTGATCGACACCGCGGAGGCGCAGACTCCGGACGCACCCCAGATCTGGGAGGACGCGCCGGGGAATCTCTGCCTGGACTGGGAGATGGGTGACGCCGAGGGCACCGAGGCGGTCTTTCAGGAGGCCGCGCACGTCACCCGCCTGCGACTGGTCAACAACCGGGTGGTCGTCAACTCCATGGAGCCGCGCGTCGCCCTCGCCGAGTACGACCCCGAGACCCAGCGCTTCACCCTGACCACGCCCAGCCAGGGCTGGGGGCGCCTGCGCGGGCAGCTGGCCGAGCAGGTCTTCAAGGTCGCACCGGAGCAGATCCGTATCCTGACGCCGGAGGTCGGCGGCGGCTTCGGCATGAAGATCTTCCTCTACACCGAGCAGGTCATGGTCATGTACGCCGCGCGCAAGCTCGGCCGGCCGGTCCGCTGGACCTCGGACCGCAGCGAGGCCTTTCTGAGCGACACCCAGGCCCGCGACCACGTGACCGAGGCCGAACTGGCGCTCGACGCAGACGGAAAGATGCTGGCGATCCGGGTCCTGACCACGGCCAACCTGGGCGCCTATCTCTCGAACTTCTCGACCTTCATCCCGACCAGTGCCGGCGCGTCGATGCTTTGCGGCCTCTACACCTTGAAGCAGGTCTACAACCGGGTCGCCTGCGTTTTCACCAACACCGTGCCGGTCGATGCCTACCGCGGTGCCGGACGGCCCGAAGCGGCCTACGTCGTCGAACGCCTGGTCGACGCGGCGGCGCAGGAACTGGGGATGGCGCCGGAGGAACTGCGCCGTCGGAACTTCATCCCGTCCTCGGCCTTGCCCTACGAGACCGTGACCGGCTTCGTGTACGATTCCGGCGAGTTCGAGCGGATGATGGACGAGGTCTTGCGCCTGTCCGACCAGGCTGGCTTCCCGGCGCGCCAGGCCGAGGCCCATGCCCGCGGCCGCCTGCGGGGCATGGGAATCGCCAGCTACGCCGAGTGCTGCGGCGGTATCGGCATGGAGGATGCCCGCGTGCGCCTCGACGCCGACGGCGGCCTGACCTTGATCGTCGGCACCCAGACCAACGGCCAGGGCCATGCCACGGCCTATGCCCAGCTGCTCGCCGATCGCTTCGGCCTCGAACCGGAGATGATCCGCACCAGCCAGGGCGACAGCGAGGACCTGCCGGAAGCTGGCGGGACCGGGGGCTCCCGCTCGCTGCTGATGGGCGGCATGGCGATCCAGGGCGCCGCCGATAAGGCGGTCGAGCGGATGAAGGCCCTGGCGGGCCACCTGCTGGAAGCCGCCCCGGCGGACATCGAGTTCGACGCCGGCGAATTCCGCATCGTCGGCACCGACCGCCGGATCTCGCTCAAGGACGTCGCCGGCGCCAGCCACGGCGGCGATGGCCTGCCGCCCGAGCTGGCCGGACCGATCGACGAGCACCACCACGTCGACACCCCGCCGATGACCTATCCCAACGGCTGCCACGCGTGCGAGCTGGAGGTCGATCCCGAGACCGGCGTGATCCGGATCCTGCGCTACGTCATCGCCGACGACTTCGGCAAGTTGGTCAACCCGCGGCTGGTCGCGGGCCAGGTCCACGGCGGAACCGCCCAGGGCCTCGGCCAGGCCTTGCTGGAGCGCACGGTTTACGATGCCGAGAGCGGCCAGCTCTTGAGTGGCTCGCTGATGGACTACTGCCTGCCGCGCGCCGACGATCTACCGGAGATCGAGCTGCACCTCTACGAGGTCCCCTGCACGACCAATCCCTTGGGGGTCAAGGGCGCCGGCGAGGCCGGGGCGATCGGTGCGCCGCCGGCGATCATGAACGCCCTGGTAGACGCACTGCGTCCACTCGGGGTCACCCACATCGACATGCCGGCCACGCCGGAGCGGGTCTGGCAAGCGATCCGCAACGCCGGCGCAAATGGAAAGGCCGCGGCATGATTGCAGTCGACGACACCCTTCTGAGCCAGCTGCGCAGCATCGCCGAACGCGCGGGCGCGGTGATCCTCGAGATCTACGCCCAGAGCGAGGCGGTCGAGGTCCGCGAGAAGGCGGACTCCTCTCCCGTCACCGCCGCCGACGAGGCGGCCGAGGCGGTGATCCTGGACGCGCTGGCGGCGCTGACGCCGGAGATCCCGGTGGTCTCGGAAGAAGCCTTCGAGGCCGGCAAGATCCCCGAGGTCGGCGACCAGCCATTCTGGCTCGTCGATCCCCTGGACGGCACCAAGGAGTTCCTGTCGCGCAACGGCGAGTTCACCGTCAACATTGCGCTGATCTCCGGCGGCCTGCCGGTCGCCGGGGTGGTCCACGCCCCCGCCTTGAGCCGCACCTGGCTCGGCGCGGCCGGTCAGGGCGGTGAGGGCAAGGCGCTCGAAATCGAGGGCAAGGAAGCGCCGAAGGCCATATCGGTCCGCTCGACCCCGGCCACCGGCGCGACGGTGGTGGCCAGCCGGCGCCACGGCGCGGCTCAGGACCTGGGCCCCTTCCTCGGCGGCCGCGCGGTCGCCTCGGAGGTCTCGGCAGGCAGCTCGATCAAGTTCTGCCTGGTGGCCTGCGGCGAGGCCGACCTCTACCCGCGCTTCGGCCGCACCATGGAGTGGGACACGGCGGCCGGCCAAGCTGTGCTGATGGCCGCCGGCGGCGAGGTCATCTTGCTCGACGGCCGGCCCTTCACCTATGGCAAGCCCGGCTTCGAGAACCCGCACTTCGTCGCCCGCGGCTGGAAGGGCGCGGCCTAGCCGGTCCGCGCCTGGGCATGCCGGAGATCGCTTTCCAGCGCGCCACGCCGGTCCTCAAGTCGGAGGACTATCCCAGGTCTCGGGCCTTCTACGTCGAAGTCTTGGGCTACGGCGTGGCCGAGGAGGGCGGCGACCCGCCACGCTTCGGCATCTTCAAGCGCGGCGAGAGCGTGCTTTTCGTTGATGCCTGGCACGGCGCGCCGCAACCCGTCGCCGGCACCTGGGACGCCTACATCCACGTCTCCAACCTGGCGGCGCTCTTCGCTGAGCTGGAAGCCCGCGGCGCTCCGATCTCCCGGCCCATCGAGGACACCGTCTACGGAATGCGCGAGTTCGAGGTTACCGATCCGGATGGCAACGTCCTCTGCTTCGGCGAGGACGCAGATCCGACGGCGAGGTAAACAAGCCGAGTGCCTGCCAGCGACCAACCGATCTTCCAGCGCCCCCCAATGTCACCATGGGGTCCGACCCGGAGATCCCTCGCGGTCGGCGTGTGACCATCGAATGGAAACCCGGGTCACGTCCAGGCATGACAGCCAAGAAGGAAAGCCCTCATCCCGCCTTGCGCAGGATCTCCTTCGATAGGCGCTTGATCTCCTGGGTGGCGATGGAGAGCGGCCTGGCCTCGGCGGCGCCCCGACCCTCGGCGAGGGCGGAGGCGAAGAGGATGCGGTTGCCCAGACGGGCCCGCGCGATGCTGGCGCCCAGCTGCTTGACCTCGGCCAGCATCTGGTCGGTCAGGTTGGCGCGCGCCGGCACCCGGTTGAGCACCATCAGCGCCGGCGTCCCCTCCTTCTGGGCCAGCTCCAGCACCGGATAGGTCGCCCAGACGTCCATCGGCGAGGGCTGGCAGGGCACCACGGCGATCTGCGCGCCGCGGACCGCCACCCGGGTCTCGGTCTCGGCGTGAGGCGGAGTGTCGACCATGACGATGTCGAATTCGCGGGCTAGCTTGTCGACTTCGCTGCGGCTGCGCCAGCCCTCGGTGCGGCTCAGGACCATGCCGTCTTCCGCATCCTCGTAGAGTTCCTGGCGCAATCGGAACCAGTTGGACAGCGACTGCTGCGGGTCGATGTCGACCAGCGCGACGCTCTTGCCGGCGTCCTTGAAGGCGACCGCTAGGTGTGCGGTCAAGGTCGTCTTGCCGGCACCGCCCTTCTGCTGTGCCACGGTGATGATGGTTCCTGCCACGGCGAACTGTCCCCCTGGTTCCACGAATCGGTCGCCTGCGCCCATCAAGCTTAGAACGCGCGAGAGAGAACCGGCAAGGCGGCTGCCCTGGTTAGGCGGGAGAAAGTCGAAGAACCCAAGTTCATCCAACTCGTCGTCGAATTCGTAAACCTCGACATGCGCCATTTGTTATCGAAGTTCGGTTTCTTCTTGCTGTGCCTGGGTCTGGCCGCCTCGCCGGCTCTGGCAGTCATGAGTGGCGAAGAAAGCAACACGGTGCGGTCGGGCGACAGCGACTATGCAGACGGCAAGGAGGCATTCCTGGCCGAGGACTGGCCGGCGGCGATCGAAGCGCTCGACAAGGTCGTGGCGCGGCGCCCCTGGCACGACAACGCGCACAACATGCTGGGCTTCTCCTGGCGCAAGCTCGGCGACTACGAGCGCGCCTTCGCCCACTACGACAAGGCGCTCAGCCTCAACCCGCGCCACCGCGGCGCCCTGGAGTATCTGGGCGAGGCCTACCTCGAACTCGGCCGGACCGATGAGGCAAAGGTGATCTTGCTGCGCTTGGCCAAGGTCTGCGACTACGTGGTCATGGCCTTCGACAACCAGGGCTGGAAGTCCGGCTGTGAAGAGCTACGGGACCTGAAGGAAGCCTTCGCCGAGCACGGCGTGCCCCTGCCCAAGAAATAACGCGCCAGCGATGCCGGGGCGGTCGGCAGCATGGTGCAATGCCTGATAAACGGGCCCCTGCAGGCGGCGAACCGGGCCGAAACCCACGAAGACCGGGCGGTCAAACGCTGGGCCTGCGGCCCGCCGCAGGCCCGATTCGGCGGTGAGTTCGACCGCACCTAGACGGTCGCCAAATCCAATGGCCTGAGGCCAAATGTTTTCCACCAATTTGCAAGCCCGGGACCTTGATTTCTGCAACCGGGAGGCGCAGAATCTTGCGACGTGGCCGGTCCAGCCGGTGACGCTTTAGCCGCCGCAATACCCGTGCGGTGACTCCGGAGCGCCTCACAACCGCGGGTGGGGATCGTCCGGGCATATCAAAGAGTAATGCGGGAGCCGCAGACAGGGTCCGTCGGCTCCCGCTTTCCGTTTGCCCCTCTCTTCTCCAAGGCCGTGCTTTCCCAAATTGGCGCCTCGGGTAAACTCGCCGCCATGTCTGGAGCGACGCCATGACCGGGGCCGCGCGGATCCTGCGCGCCGACGACTCGGCGATCTCGGAAGCCGCCGAGATTCTGTGCGCCGGCGGCTTGGTCGCCTTTCCCACCGAGACCGTCTACGGCCTGGGCGCGGACGCGAGCAACGACGAGGCGGTTGCCGGCATCTTCGCCGCCAAGGACCGGCCGAGCTTCAACCCGCTGATCGTACATGTCGCCGATGCCGCGGCCGCCGCGGCGCTGGTCG
>JASJAL010000150.1 GCA_030067055.1 Kiloniellales bacterium
CTGGCTGGGGGCCGAAGTCTGGACGGGCGTCTTCATGGTCCCTTTACTGTTAGCCGGTTTCAGTGGCCGGTAAAGCGCCTCCGTTCCGGGCGGAGGACGAGGAGACTATTGACGTGTCGGCACAGGCCGAAAATCTGTTGTTCCTGGACCGGGTTGCCAAGGCGGTCTCCCATGCCCTGCGCTGCGGCCGGGGTACGGCGCTGCTGCACCTGCGGCTTCAGGGAAGCGACTCGGGCACGGACCTGGCAGAGATCGCCGGGCGCATCGCAGCTTGCACCCGCTATCCGGACAGCGTGGTCCAGCTCGACGGCCGCTCCTTCGCGATCCTGATGTCGGAGTTCGCCCGCCCCGAGGAGGCCGGCCTGCTCGCCATGCGCCTCGGCCAGGCGGTCGCCGAAGCCGGATCTGGGATCGGCGCCAGCCTCGGAATCTCCCTGGCGCCCTTCGAGACCGAGGCGCCCGAGGCGCTGATGAGCGCAGCCCGCTTCGCCTGCGAGGCGGCGCTGGCGGCCGGCGAGGACCTGCGCTTCTCCTCCGAGGAGATGAACCAGGTGGCCCGGGTCCGGGCCGAGATCAGCCGCGACCTGCCGCGTGCCCTGGAGGCCGACGAGCTGCGGCTGCACTACCATCCTCAGCTCGACCTCGCGAGCGACCGGATCACCGGGGCGGAGGCTCTGCTGCGCTGGCAGCACCCTGCGCGCGGCTTGCTGCTGCCGGCCGAGTTCGTCCCCCTGGCGGAGGCCTTCGGACCCCTGGACCGGATGACTGCCTGGGTCCTGCGCCAGGCTTGCCTCGACGCCAAGGCCTGGCCGGCAGCCGAGGTCCGGGTAGCGGTGAACCTCTCACCCCGGCAACTGGAGGATCAGAGCAACGTCGACCTGGTGTCCTGGATCCTGGACGAGACCGGCCTGCCGCGGCAGCGACTCGAGCTCGAGATCACCGAGAGCGCCATCCTGGGCGATGTCACCGCCGCCGCCCGGCAGCTGCAGCGCTTGCGCGACCTGGGCGTCCAGCTTTCGCTGGACGATTTCGGCACGGGCTACTCTTCGCTGACCCTGCTCAAGCAGTTGCCGGTCACCAAGCTGAAGATCGATCGCACCTTCGTCGCCGGCCTGGGCCTCGACGCCGGGGACACCGCCATCGTGCGCGCCCTGATCGATCTCGGACGCGGCCTCGGCCTCGAGGTCCTGGCCGAGGGGGTCGAGACCGACGCGCAGCTGGCGGTGCTGCGCGAGGCCGGCTGTACCGCGGCCCAGGGCGACCTGATCTCGGCGCCGATCGAGACCGGGGCCCTCAGCGCGCTCTTTCCGGCTGCGGCCTAGATCTTGATCCAGGTTGGGAATGCCTCGAACTCGACCGAGTGAGGTTGATATACTGTATAAATATCAATGAATTAGGCTCTGCCTCAGGTGTTAACCAAGTTTTACACCCCTGTCCCTATGCTGCGCGGCAGGTTGCTAAGGACCTGCCGAACATGCAGACCAAGGTTTCCATCGATGTGGAAGGCGCGCGCAAGTCGCTGAAAAGCGAGCGGCTCTCCGTGTCCGCCAACCGAAGCCATCTGGAGATGGAAATCGAAGCCGAGGGCGAGGGCTGCATCTCGATTCAGCTCGATCGCGACAGCGTCTTCGAGATCGTCCGTGCCTCCTTCCGGGGCGGCATGCTGGACGTCGCGGCCTCGCGCCTGCTGCGCTCCATGGTCCAGGTCCGCAAGGACGAGCCGGATCTCGGCCGCTGAAGGGTCGCTCGGGGCCGGGCAGAGGGGCCGGTGAGGCTCAGCCGACTTCCGTTTCCAGGACCGCCCGGCGCAGGGCCTCGAAGCGCGGCTGGGACCGGTGGCCGAATAGCGGGTCCTCGCGCTCCAGGGCTTCCAGGGCGGCATCCGTCAAGTCGTCGGGCGTCAGCTCGTGGCGCGCCATCGGAAAGAAGTGCTCTCCCTCCATCTCCATGTGATGCCGTTGGGCCTCGATGAAATCCTCGGCGGCGTGCACGAAGCGGTCACGCTCCAGCTCGGCATGCTCGAGGACGTTCATCAGCACGTTGGCGAAGCTCCGGGTCAGCTGGCCGAGCTGGGCGTGCTGGTCCGGCAGGCTGGCCAGGACCGCGGCCGCCTCACCACCCTTGGCCATCAGACGCCGTGCCAGGATGTCCTCCTTGGGATGGTGTATCAGGTCCGGATAATCGAGGAAGTACTCCATGATCGCCTGAATGATCTCGTAGTCGGGCGTTTGGCCCCGGCGAAAAACCTCGACCTGCTGCTCCAGCACCCGCAGCAGCGCGGCCATGTTCAAGTGATCCCGCTCGAGCTCCTCCAGGAGGTCGATCATTTCGCTGTTCCCCTTCTTCAGCAGTCCAGGCCCGGCCCCGAGGCCGGTCCGATCTTGGCCAATTTCGGGAAATCTAGCGCCGCGGTCCGACGGGCGCTTTGATCCATGACAATTCTTGCGGCGCCGGCAGCGGCGTCGGCGATTTCGCTGAGATTCGCGGAACCGCTGGGATTCGAATCCCGGATTCCATCCTCGGGAGTAGTCTGCGCCGCCAGCGCGCCGGAACCGTCGCTGACAGCCCTTTCGCCCGGCTTCGGACATTATCGGGCGAGGCGGCAGGCGCTGCGGAGCCGCGTGCGCACTTGACTGCGGCCGAGGCTTAAGAGGGAGTCCATACCTGCCTGAGCGGCTGCAAGTTCCGACGATTCGAAAGGGCCGGGGCTTTCCGAGTGGCCGATGCGCCAGGACATGATGATGCCGGTGATCGCCCAACGGACCAGGACGAGATCGCAGATCACGTCGATCTCGTCGTCCTCGAATGGCAGGACCGTACTGTAGCCGGCAAGCAGCTCGCACATGGGCCCTATGATATCTCCACCTAGATCTAGGTCGGCGGCGGTCACCGCCGGATCATTGACGAGCGTGCTGTGGATCATGTCGCCAAAATCCACGATGCCGGCGATTTGGTCGGGCGCATCCAAGCCGACAAGGACATTGTCACCGTTGGCGTCGTTGTGGATCACTTGAGCACGCAGGCGCTTGAGCCTCGGCAGCAGGTTTGTTGTGAAGTGGTCCAGCACGCCCTCGACCCGCGCGCGGCCCGTCTTGTCGGTGATGTGCGATGTGAGGGGACGCAGGCGCGGCACCTGTCGCAAATCCCACAAATGATCGTGCCGTGCGGCGCGGTGATAAAATCCCTGCAGCGCCCTGTCGAGCCGTGCGACCGCACCGCCCAAATTGCGCAAGAGCGCCGGCGTGAGCGCCACCTTCCCGAGGTCGGCGCCGGGCAGATAAGTGAGCACGCGCACGATGTGCCGCGCGCCGCCGGGGGCTTCTATCCAAGCGCCGGGCTCACCAGATTTCGCAGGCACGACACGTGGCACGGGCAAGCCTGGATCCACCTTTTCCAGATGCAGCAGGCCCTGAATCTGCAGGTCGACGACGTCTGGGTCCTCGTCGACATTTGCGATCTTGAACACGAAGCTTTCGTCCCGCGCTGTCAGAACGCGAAAGTTCTGGTCGCAGTCACTGGCAAGGGGATTGAACTTGCCCTCAAGCCCGAAGAGTTCCGCGGCAATGCGCTGAACCTGCTGGTCCTCGAACCTCGGAGGATTGCGGTCGAGAAAGTTGATCTTCTCGGTGGGTGAAGGCGCGCTCATGGCTTTCTATTGCCGAGGGCTCATTCTGAGCAAGCTCGGTGGCAGAGCACACGTACGAGGTCTCTACCCATGGAGGCCTGCTATCGATGGCTCACTGGCCAGCGCACAGGCCATCTAAAGAGCCATCGCTCAAGGATTATGCGACCGAATATGCTTGCGTAGGTCTTTGAAATATTTGGCGGACCCGTAGGGATTCGAACCCCAGACCTCTTCCTCCGGAGGGAAGCGCTCTATCCAGCTGAGCTACGGGTCCGCTTGGGCGAGGGACTTTAGTCGAAGCCCGGCGCCAGGACAACGGCTTCTGTATGGGCCAACCGCGGGATCGCGTTGACTAGGGATTGGTGGGCTCGAGTCCGTGGAACGCGGCATAGCCGGCGAGGTAGTCGACGGCATTGGTGTCGGCGCCCGAGGGTAGCGGCGCATCGGGGTCCTCGATCCAGGCCAGAATGTCGTCAAGGACTTGCTCACCCCTCAGATCGCGGAGCAACAGGTGCCAGCCGTCATCGTAAAGTGCGACTCGCTGGCCCTCGGCCTTGCCGTTCTTCGGCAGGCGGCGCCAGACGTCCATGGTCGGTGTCTTGGGTATGATCTGGTCACGTTCGCCATAAAGCAGCAGGGCCGGTCCTGGCAGACGGTCCGCCGACTCGTAGGCTTGGTCCATGAGGTTGGTCAGGCCGTAGAGCGCGTCGACCCGGGTCTCCTTAATGAACAAGGGGTCACGGCCCAGGCCGATCAGCATCTCGATATTGTCGGAGGCCTGGATCTTGTAGCCGCTGCCGGAAACCTTGAGCGAGGGGAAGAGCCGAATTCCCAGCCAGAGACTCCAGGTCTGGTAGAAGGGCATAGTGTCGCGCGACCAGACCGCCGGCGAGGACAGGACCATGGCATCGAAGGGCGGCGGCTCCTGGCTGGAGGCAGCCGCCATCAGGACCGCGCCGCCCATCGATTCGCCCATCAGGTAAAGCGGCGCCTCGGGATAGCGCTCGCGCAGCAGGCCGGCTAGGTCGGCGGCGTCCTGAGTCATGGTCTCGATGCCGGGCCAGAGTCCGCGGTGCGGCGCCTTACCGAAGCCGCGCTGATCGTAGGCGTAGACGGCGAAGCCGCGGTCGGCCAGGGCCTCGCCCGGGACCTCGAAGGCCTTGGAATAGTCGTTGAAGCCGTGCAGGGCGAGGAAGACGCCGCGCGGCGGCTCCGCGTCGGGTAGCCAGCGCCGCAGCGGAAGGGTCAGGCCGTCGCGGGCGGTGAAGCTGCCGTCGCTCAGGGCCGGCGCGCCGCCGCCGTTCGCGGCCCAGGGGCCCGGCGGGGCGACTTCCGGCGTGGCGCAGGCCAACAACGGGACCAGCAGCAGGATCGCCAGCAGGCGCCGTGGCCAGTCGGGCCCGCGGCGCGGCGCCCTGGCGCTCTGCCGGCCAAGCCTAGCGCGGCTGCTGGTCATCGGGTTGCCCTCCGCTGCGGGTCAGCTGCAGGAAAATGTCCTCCAGGTCGGTCTCCTCGGTGGTCAGGTCGACGACCGTCAGGCCGGCCTGGGAGATCGCGCCTAGGATCTGGTCCAGGGGACAGTGGCTGCGGTGATAGCGGATCAGCAGGCGCCGCGGCTCGACGACCTCGGCGTTCAGCTCGGCCAGGGCGCCGGGTACGCCGTCGAGGTCGCGGTCGACCATCAGGGTCAGCGACTTGTCGTCCAGGCGCGACAGCAGGGCCTGCTTGGTGTCGTAGGCAATCACCCGGCCGTGGTTGATGATCGCGATGCGGTCGCAGAGCTCTTCGGCCTCTTCCAGGTAGTGGGTGGTCAGAAGAATGGTGGTGCCCCGCTGGTTCAATTCAACGACCCGGGACCAGAGCTGCTGGCGCAGCTCGATGTCGACCCCGGCGGTCGGCTCGTCGAGGACCAGGACCGGCGGGTTGTGCACCATGGCCTTGGCCACCAGCAGGCGCCGGCGCATGCCGCCCGACAGGGTCCGGGCGTAGGCCCCGGCCTTGTCGGCCAGACCCAGCATCTCGAGGATCTCGGCGGTTTGCCGCTCGCGCGGCGGCACGCCGTAGAGGCCGGCCTGCAGCTCCAGCAGGTCGTGCGGCGTGAAGAAGGGATCGATGTTCAGTTCCTGCGGCACCACGCCGATAGCCGCGCGCGCCTGGCGCGGGTTGCGGTCGATGTCGACGTCCCAGATCCGGGCGCTGCCGCTGGTCTTGTTCACCAGGCCGGCCAGGATGTTGATGAAGGTCGATTTGCCGGCACCGTTCGGTCCCAGCAGCCCGAAGAGCGAGCCGCGCGGGATCTCCAGGTCGACATCGATCAGGGCGTGCTTGCCCTCACGGCCGCCATAGACCTTGTTCAGGCCCCGGGCCTCGACGGCGTTCTCGGGCAGGGGCTGTGCCGCCAGGTCGGGCTCGCGCCCATCGCCTGTCGGGGCTGGCGGGTTCGACATCGGACCGGATCCCTGGTTCCGCCGGCGACCGGAAATCCGCGTCGAAACGCGACGGGAGAATTGATCGCAGCGCGCGAATGGGTATCATCCGCCGGAAAGCGGGGTCAACCTAGCTTTCCTCATCGCGCGCCTGAGCAATCGCAGGTCTGGGTAACCGCAGGGCAGGATCACATGGACGCACCGCTGGATCCCCCGGAAGTCGTCGAAGTCGACAGCGAGATCGTCGCCTGCGAAGGCGATGGCGGCGCCCTGGGTCATCCCCGGGTCTTCCTCAATATGGAAGGCAAGGGCCAGATCGACTGCCCCTACTGCGACCGGCGCTTCGTCCTCAAGGCCGGCGCCAAGGCCGCCGGCGGCCACTGAGCTCCAGACGTCGCGACCTTTGATCCGCGTCAAGGCGATTGGCGCAGCGTTCTGGTCCGATCCAAGGCGGATCGCGTGCCAGAGTGGGAGCCATCGCCGTGACCCGGTCCCGAAATCCCCTGCGCCAACGTCTTCGGTTGCTCGCAATCGTCCTTTCGCTCGCCTGTGGCGCGGAGGCTCTGGCCCAGCAGCCTCTCATCATCCAGGAAGGCGAAGACGACTACCGCTGGCACTGCGGGGCCTGCCACGGGCAGGACGGACGGGGCCGCGGGCCGATGTCGGAGATTCTGGCAATTCCGCCCTCCGATCTGACCCGGATCGCCCGCCGGGGCGGCGGCACCTTTCCTTTCTGGAAGGTCTACGGGACGATCAGCGGAGAGCGTTCGATGCTTGCCCACCGGAGCTTCCAGATGCCGGGTTTCTGGGACCGCTTTCGGGGTGACGAGGCGAAGCCCGGCTTTTTGCCGGCCCATGTGCGGATCCTGCTCCTGACCCACTACCTGGAATCGATCCAGGAGAAGTGACACCGGCGGCCGCTGCGCCTGTCAGGAGCCTGGCTTGGAGCCGGCCCCTCGGGCTCGACAGGCGGGGAAGGCTGCTGCATGCTCGGCCCCGCGATGGCCAAGCAAGACCTGCCCTTCAAGCACCTCTACCTGGTCGACGGCTCCGGATACATCTTCCGGGCCTACTATGCGATTCCGACCCGCAACACGTCCGACGGCACGCCGACCAACGCGACCTTCGGCTTCACCAACATGCTGATCAAGCTGCTGCGCGAGTCCGATGCCGACGGCATCGCAGTGATCTTCGACGCCAGCGGCGAGTCCTTCCGCAACGACATCTATCCCGACTACAAGGCCAACCGGGACGAGCCGCCGGAGGATCTCGTGCCGCAGTTCGCCATGGTCCGCGAGGCGACCAAGGCGCTCAACCTGCCCTGCGTCGAAATGCTCGGCTACGAGGCCGACGACCTGATCGCGACCTACGCTCGCCAGGCCAAGGCGGCCGGGGCGCGGGTGACCATCGTGTCCTCCGACAAGGATCTGATGCAACTGGTCGAGGACGGGGTCGACATGCTCGACCCGATGAAAAACAAGGCCATCGGGTCCGAGGAGGTGGTCGAGAAGTTCGGCGTGACGCCCGACAAGGTGGTCGAGGTCCAGGCCCTGGCCGGCGACTCGGTCGACAACATCCCGGGGGTGCCGGGCATCGGGATCAAGACCGCCGCCCAGCTGATCGAGGAGTACGGCGACCTGGAAAGCCTCCTGGGCCGCGCCGAGGAGATCAAGCAGCCGAAGCGGCGCCAGAACCTGATCGAGTTCGCCGAGCAGGCCCGGATCAGCCGGGAGCTCGTCGAGCTCAAGGCCGACGTGGCGACCGAGGAGCCGCTGACCGACTTCGGCCTGCACCAGCCGGATCCGGAGTCCTTCAAGGCTTTCCTCGAGAAGTACGAGTTCCGCTCCATCCTGGCGCGCCTGCACGACATCCTGGGTCTGGAGGCGCCGATCGAGGACGCGCCGGCCCCACCGCCCGCCGGAGAGGCGAGCTACAGCCTGGTCCAGGACCCCAAGGAACTGGAAGCCTGGGTCGCCCGGGCGAGCGGACAGGGCCTGGTTGCGGTCGACACCGAGACCACCTCGCTGGATGCCGTCGCGGCCGATCTGGTCGGCGTTTCCCTGGCCGTGACCGCTGGCGAGGCCTGCTACATCCCGCTCGGCCACCGGGCGGCCAACGGCAGCGGCGACCTGCTGGACGACGGCGCGGCGCCGGACCAGATCCCGCTCGACCAAGCCATCGCCATCCTCAAGCCGATGCTGGAGGACCCGGCGGTCCTCAAGGTCGGCCAGAACCTGAAGTACGACATGGTCGTCCTAGCCCGCCACGGGATCGAGCTGGCGCCGATCGACGACACCATGCTGCTGTCCTACGTGCTGGAGGGCGGCCTGCACGGCCACGGCATGGACGAGCTGTCGCGCCTGCACCTCGACCACGAGACCATCAAGTTCAAGGACGTCGCCGGGACCGGCAAGTCCCAGGTGACCTTCGACCGGGTGGCCCTGGACAAGGCGCTCGACTACGCCGCCGAGGATGCCGACATCACCCTGCGGCTTTACGATCTCCTGAAGCCGCGCCTGGTTCTGGAGCGCATGGCGACGGTCTACGAAACCCTGGAGCGGCCCCTGGTGCCGGTCCTGGCGGCCATGGAGCGGGCCGGGATCAAGGTCGACCGCGAGCGCCTGCACCGCCTGTCCAACGACTTCGCGACCCGCATCGCCGAGCTGGAGACCGAGATCCACAAGCTCGCCGGCCGGCCCTTCACCATCGGCTCGCCCAAGCAGCTGGGCGAGATCCTGTTCGACGAGATGGGCCTGGAGGGCGGCGGCAAGAAGGGCAAGAGCGGCGCCTATTCGACCGGGGCCGACGTCCTCGAGGCCCTCGCCGCCCAGGGCCACGACCTGCCAGCCCGGGTCCTGGAGTGGCGCCAGGCCTCGAAGCTCAAGAGCACCTACACGGATGCCCTGCAGACCCAGATCAATCCCGAAACCGGGCGGGTCCACACCTCCTTCAGCCAGGCCGTGGCTTCGACCGGGCGGCTGTCGTCCAACGATCCCAACCTGCAGAACATCCCGGTCCGCACCGAGGAGGGCCGGCAGATCCGCGAGGCCTTCGTCGCCGAGCCGGGCCATAAGCTGCTGTCGGTCGACTACAGCCAGATCGAGCTCAGGCTGGCCGCCCACATCGCCGACGAGGCGGCCCTGCGCGAGGCTTTCCAGGAGGGCGCCGACATCCACGCCATGACCGCCGCCCAGGTCTTCGAGGTCCCGGTCGAGGGCATGGACCCCATGGTCCGGCGCCGGGCCAAGGCGATCAACTTCGGCATCATCTACGGTATCTCGCCCTTCGGCCTGGCCGCCAACCTGGGCATTCCCCAGGCCGAGGCCAAGGCCTACATCGAGGCCTATTTCGAGCGCTATCCGGCGATCAAGGCCTACATGGCCGAGACCAAGGCCCGGGTCCGCGAGACCGGCTACGTCACCACCCTCTTCGGGCGCCGGGTCCACCTGCCCGGGATCAAGGACAAGAACCCGGCCCGGCGCAGCTTCTCGGAGCGGGCCGCGATCAACGCCCCGATCCAGGGCAGCGCCGCCGACATCATCAAGCGGGCGATGATTCGCATTCCCGCCGCCCTGGCCGCCAAGCAGCTGGCCGCCCGGATGCTGCTCCAGGTCCACGACGAGCTGCTCTTCGAGGTGCCCGAGGCCGAGGT
>JASJAL010000151.1 GCA_030067055.1 Kiloniellales bacterium
AGGCCGGCCTCGATCAGCTTGCCGGTCAGCTCGTTCAGCTCGGCGCGCTGGGTCTCCAGCTCTTTCCGGATCTCGTCCTGGGCCTCGCTGAGCCGCCGCCCGATCAGGCGCGAGGTCAGGTAGTTGCTGGCCTCGACCAACGACGAAGCCGGCAGGCCGACCGGGACGTCGATGATCCGGTTCTCGACCACCCCCGTGCCGCTGACAAGGACGACCAGCGCCCGGCCCGGACCGAGCGAAACGAATTCGATGTGCTTAAGGGTTTCTTCGGCCTTGGGGGCGACCACCAGGCCGGCGCAGCGCGACAGACCCGAGAGCGTCTGGCTGGCCTCTTCGAAGACCTCGGTCAGGCTGCGGCCGGCGCCGCTGCACTGCGACTCGATGCTCTCGCGCTCGGCTTGGGTGAGGTTTCCGTGCTCCAGCAATCCGTGAACGAAGAGCCGCAGGCCGAGCTCGGTCGGCAGGCGCCCGGCCGAGGTGTGCGGCGCGAAGAGCAGGCCGAGGTCCTCGAGATCGGCCATGACGTTGCGGATGGTGGCCGGCGAGAGGTCCATGCCCAGCTGGCGCGACAGGGTGCGCGAGCCGATCGGCTCGCCGGTCTCCACGTAGGCGTCCACTATGTGCCGGAAGACCTCCCGCGAGCGCTCGTTCATACCGCTCAAGGTGTTGAGGTCCGGCCTTTTTGCTGGCACGGCTTGCGTCATCTTTCCACCGCCAAATACCTGCTGGAAAACTTAGGTTCGCACCCCTGACGCGTCAACGTGGGCGCGCGGATGCAGGCCGGCTCTATGGACGGGGCGGCCGGCTTCCACTAGCCTGCGCGCCGTCCGATAGAAAACCGTTAACGAAAGAGGCGCCAGGAATGCGACCCTCCGGCCGCGAGCCCGATCAACTGCGCGAAATCAGCCTCGAGACCGAGGTCAACAAGCACGCGGAGGGCTCCTGCCTGATCCGCTTCGGCGACACCCACGTGCTCTGCCTGGCCAGCGTCGAGGACTCGGTGCCGCGCTTCATGAAGGGCAGCGGCCGAGGCTGGGTCACCGCCGAATACGGCATGCTGCCCCGGGCCACCAACACCCGCGGTGACCGCGAGGCGGCCCGCGGCCGGCAAAGCGGCCGGACCCTAGAGATTCAGCGGCTGATCGGTCGCTCGCTGCGCGCCGTGACCGACCTCGGCGGCTTCGGCGAGCGCAGCGTCAAGGTCGACTGCGACGTGATCCAGGCCGACGGCGGCACCCGCACCGCCGCGATCACCGGCGGCTACGTCGCGCTGCACCTGGCCTTCCGCTTCATGCAGGATATGGGCGCGATCAACACGCTCCCGCTGATCGATCAGGTCGCTGCGGTCTCCTGCGGCCTCTACAAGGGCGCAGGCGTCCTGGACCTGGACTACGACGAGGACAGCGCGGCGGAGGCCGACGCCAACTTCGTCATGACCGGCAAGGGCGGGATCGTCGAGATCCAGGCGACCGCCGAGGCCGATCCCTTCGACCAGGCGCAGTTCGACGAGCTGCTGGTCCTGGCCCGCCGAGGCATCGACGACCTGGTCGCGCGGCAACGCGCGGTCCTGGGCCTCTAGGCGCCGAGGCAAGGGCGCGAGATGAGACGCCTGGGGCCCAGCGACCGCCTGGTCATCGCCACCCACAACGCGGGCAAGCTGCGCGAGATCGCCGAGCTCGTCGCGCCTTTCGGGGTCGAGGCGGTCTCCGCCGGCGATCTCGGGCTGCCCGAGCCCGAGGAGACCGGCAGCGACTTCGTCGAGAACGCCGTGCTGAAGGCCCGGGCCGCCGCCGAGACCGCCGGACTGCCCGCCCTGGCCGACGATTCCGGCCTGGAGGTCGCGGCTTTGGATGGCGCGCCGGGAATCTACTCGGCGCGCTGGGCCGGGCCGGACCGGGACTTTCGCATCGCAATGGAGCGGGTCGAGCGCGAACTGGCCGGCAAGCGCGATCGCAGCGCCGCCTTCGTCTGCGTGCTCTCCCTGGCCTGGCCGGAGGGCGACGTCCTGAGCTTCGAGGGCCGCTGTGCCGGAGACCTGGTCTGGCCGCCCCGTGGCGACCGGGGCTTCGGCTACGACCCGATCTTCCGGCCCGAGGGCCACGAGATCACCTTCGGCGAGATGGCCCCGACCGAGAAACACCGCATCGACCACCGCTGTCACGCCTTCGCCAGGCTGGTGCCGGCGGTCTTCGGGGATCCCGATGGCTGACGGCGGGACCGCGGCCGCCACGAAAGACCCGGGCTTCGGGCTCTACATTCACTGGCCCTTCTGCCGATCCAAGTGCCCCTACTGCGACTTCAACAGCCACGTCCGCGAGTCCATCGATCAGGCTCGCTGGCGTGCCGCCCTGCTGCGCGAACTGGAGCACGCCGCGAGCGGCAGCGAAGGTCGCCTGGTTACCTCGATCTTCTTCGGCGGCGGTACGCCGTCGCTGATGGCTCCCGAGACGGCGGCGGCCGTGATCGAGCGCGCCGCGGGCTTGTGGCGCCTGGATGCCGACGCCGAGATCACCCTGGAGGCCAACCCGACCTCGGCGGAGGCTAAGGTCTTCCGCGGTTTTCGCACGGCCGGGATCAACCGCCTGTCGCTCGGCGTTCAGGCCCTGGAGGACGATGACCTGCGCGCCCTGGGGCGCCAGCATGGCGCCGCCGAAGCCCTGGTCGCCCTGAACCTGGCCCGGGAGGTCTTTCCCCGGATCTCCTTCGACCTGATCTACGCCCGCCCCGGACAGAGCCTCGCCGCGTGGCGCGGCGAGCTTGGCCGCGCCCTGGCGGAGACACCCGATCACCTCTCGGTCTACCAGTTGACCATCGAGCCCGGCACCGGCTTTCACGCGGCGCAGCGCCGCGGCGAGCTTGTCGTCCCCGACGAGGAGCGCGCGACGGCCCTCTTCGACATCACCCAGGAGGCCCTGGAGGGCGCCGGCCTGCCGGCCTACGAAATCTCCAACCACGCCCGGCCGGGCCAGGCGAGCCGGCACAATCTGACCTACTGGCGCTACGGTGACTATATCGGCGTCGGGCCGGGCGCCCACGGACGGATCACCCGGGGCGGGCGGAAGCTGGCAACCCGCCGGCACCGCGCGCCCGAGGCCTGGCTCAACCTTGTCGAGACCAAGGGACACGGCACGCGCGACGAATCGGTCCTGGACCGCGACCTGCGTCTCGCCGAAATGGTGATGATGGGCCTGCGCCTGCGCGCGGGAATCTTCCGCGCCGGCTTCCGCCGCGAGCTTGCCGCCGAGCCGGAGGAGATCTTTGACTCCCAACGCCTTGCGGCCGCGATCGAGGCCGGCTACCTGGAGCTCGACACGCACGGGCTGCGCGCGACGCCGGCCGGCCGGCGCCGCCTCGACTCGCTCATCCGGCATGTCCTGGAAGGGGCGACGCTGCCCGCGACCGCGAGCGTCTAGTTCACCAGGCGCTGGAAGCTCTGGGGCGCGGGGTCGACCACCTCCAGCTCGCCGGGGCGCATTTCCATCACCGCCAGGCCGCGCTCGGCGAGGCCGTTCGGGAGGAAGCGGAGGATCCCGTCGATGCCGGAGAAGCCGCTGGGCTGGGTGATCTGCCGGCCGGCGAAGGCAGCGGGATTGCCACGGGCCTCCGGCCGCGTGACCAGCAGCACCGCAAGGGCCGTGGCGTCGTAGGCCAGCGAGGAGAAGCGCGGCGGCTGACTGCCGTAGGTCTCCAGGTAGCGGGTCCGGAAGCCCTCCCAGGAACTCGGCGGCGGCGCCGCGAACCAGCCGCCGACCAGCGCGGCCTCACGCGACAGCTTGACGTCATCCCAGAGGTTGGTGCCGAGGAACCGGACCTTTTTAGGATCGACGTCGTAGAACGGGAGCAGCGGCGCGATGGTCTGCAGCCGGATTCCGCCGAGCGGCAGCAGGACGGCGTCGAAGCCGGGCTCGCCCAGCGTGTCGAGGGTCTCCAGCCGTTCGAGTTGCTCGACCACTTCGGGGTCGGGTTCGCCGCCATCGCCCTCACTTTCCAGGGACTTCTTCTGGCGCTCCAACGCGACGCGGCGTTGATCGTAATCGGAGATTTGGCGCACCGCCGCCGACACGTCGCGCTCCGCCGGATCGAAGAAACCGACCTTGGTCAGTTCGGCGCCATTGCGCGCGACGGCGGCGGAGAGCGCGGCCACGACCGCGTTGCCGTAGCGCGACCGCGGCGCCAGCACGGCGAAGCGACGCAGGCCCTGTTGGCTGGCATAAGCGACCACGCGGTCGACCTGGGCCGCCGGGGGCAGCCCCATCAGGTAGACGCCGTTACCGGCCACCGCCGGATCGTTGGAGAAGGCGAGCACCACGACTTGGCGGGCCCGCGCCTGGGGCGCCGCCGCCGCCACCGAGGTCGCGAAGAAGGGTCCGACCAGCAGGGCCGCCCCTTCGTCGAGGGCGGACAGCGCCGCGGCTTGGGCGCCCGCCGGCGTTCCCTTGGTGTCGCGGATGATCAGTCCGACATCGCTCCGGCGAGAGTCGAAAAGCGCCAGCTGGGCCGCGTTCAGCAAGGCCGCGCCGAGCGGCGCCTTGGGGCCGCTGAGCGGCAGCAAGAGGCCGATGCGGGTCTGCCCCTTCGACAGGATCGGCGAGACGTCGATACCGCTGGTCAGGGGTCCGCGTCCGACGGCGCCCGCGCCGGTCTCCGGCAGGTCGAGCGAGAGCTGCGGCTGCGCTGAACCGAGCACCGGCTCGGCCGCCGAGCCGGGCGGCGGTGCCGGGTCGCCGCTCTTTCCGCCTCCGCAACCCGCGAGAATCAGGGCGAGGACGGCAAGCGTTCCCGCGGAGCGACGTCGGCGTGGCGTGATGACGTTCAAGGCGCGTGATCCAGCAATCGGCCCTCGGGATGGTCCGTGCCCGGGCCCGGACCGAGGGAAAACCTAACGCCCGCGAGGCGGCAAGTAAATCACCGCCTTGCCGCCCGGAAGGCGCGCTTCGGCGGGGGCACAGAAGCCTCTCAATGTGGCAAGATGGTGGCGTGATGGAGAGGCGAAAACGCAAGGGCGCGGAGCTCTGGGGCCGCTGGGCCGAGGCTCTGGCGGCCTGGCGCTTGCGGCTGTCGGGCTACCGTATCCTTGCCCGGCGCTTCCGCGTGACCCAGGGCGAGGTCGACCTGGTGGCCCGGCGCGGGCGGGTGCTGGCGATGGTCGAGGTCAAGGCGCGCGCCGATACGAGCAGCGCCGCCGACGCTTTGCAGTCGCGCCAGCGCCGACGGATCGAGCGCGCCGCCCTGGCCTTTCTGCAACGCCATCCTGAACTCTCCGCCTTGCGCCTGCGCTTCGACCTGATGCTCATCGTCCCGCGGCGCTGGCCACGTCACATAATAGATGCTTGGCGACCGGCGGGCGGCGGGTCAATTTAGCGGGCCACGAGACCGACATGTCCCGAGCCGACTCCTGGCCTTCGGGACAGCTTTTCCTCACCGACAGGAGGAGAACCTGGCATGTTTCCTGTCCTGCATCGCCCGATCCGAGCCCTGCGCCTGGCGGCCCTGCTGGCTGCGTTCGTCGGACAGAACCTCTCGGCCTGCTCGCCGGTCACGGTCGCGGTCGGCGCCGGCGCCGCGGTCGGCGTCGCCGCGGCCCAGGAGAAAGGCGTTTCTGCCGCAGCCGACGACGTCCGGATCCGCGCCGAGATCAACGGGCTCTGGCTGCAGACCGACGAGAACCTGCTCTACGATATCGAACTCCAGGTTCAGGAGCGGCGGGTCCTGCTGACCGGATCGGTCGAAGACCCCGAGCTGCGCCTTAAGGCGGTCCGCCTTTGCTGGCAGGTCGACGGGGTCGAGGAGGTGATCAACGAGATCGAGATCTCGGACAAGTCGGGCTTCACCAACTACACCCGCGACGCCCAGATTTCGACCGAGCTGCGCTCGACCATGCTGGTCGACCAGGATATTCGCTCCATCAACTACTCGATCGAAACCGTGAACCAGACTATCTTCCTTATGGGCGTTGCCAGGAGCCAGGACGAGCTCGACCGGGTCATCGATCACGCCCGAAACATCGAGTACGTCCGCCGGGTCCGCAACTACGTACGAGTCAAGGAGCCCGATCCCGAGCCGGAGGATGAGACCTGAAGACCGACTTTGGACGTCAAGATCCAGGGATCGCCCGCGACCCTCACACCGAGCTTCGCCGCCTGGGCGGCCTGCCTGAGGAGGCGATCGATCTGGCCGAGACGGCCCTGCTGCTTGCCAAGCTCGACCGGCCGGGCGAAGACCTCGCGCGCTACCGCCACCACCTCTCGCTGCTGACCCGCGACACGGCGGCGGCAGCGGAAGAGCTGGGCGCGGCAGACACGCTGGAGGCGCGGGCAGACACGCTGCAGCGTGTCCTGGTCGAGCGCTACAAGTACGAAGGCGACGCCACGACCTACGACGACCTGCAGAACGCCAACCTGATGCGGGTGATCGATCGCCGCTGCGGCCTGCCGGTCGCGCTCGGCATCCTGTTCCTGCACGCCGCCCGGGCCCAGGGCTGGCAGGCAGCGGCCCTCAACTTTCCGGGTCATTTCCTGATCCGGCTCGAGCTCCAGGGCGAGCGCATCATCCTCGATCCCTTCCACCAGGGCCGGCCTTGCGACACTCGAGACCTGCGAGATCTGCTGAAGTTCGCCCTGGGCCCGGAAGTCGAGCTCGGCCCCGAGCACTACGCCGAGATTGGCAACCGGGGCGTTTTGCTGCGCCTGCAGAACAACATCAAGCAACGCCTCCTGCAGGCCGAGGACCTGGAGCGGGCGGTGGCGGTCATGGAGGCCATGCTGATGTTCGCGCCGGCCTCGTCCGAGCTTTGGTGCGACTTAGGCCTCACCCAGGCTCAGCTCGGCAGCCTGCGCGGCGCTATCCTCGCCCTCGACAACTTCCTCCAGCTGGGCGGCCGCGACCCGCGCCGGGCCGAGGTGCTGGGCCTGTTGCAGCAGCTGCGCCGCAAGCTCAACTGAGCTCCGGTACGCGCCTCCTTTGCCGAGACCTGCTGGCCGGAAGGCGTTATAGTCCCCTCCCGATCGGAGCCAGGAAACCCAGCCGGCCATGAGCCTTCGCGTCGCCTTTCAGATGGACCCCCTGGAGGGTATCGATATCGATGCCGACTCCACCTTCGTTCTCGCCCTCGAGGCGCAGAACCGGGGCCACAGGGTCTATCACTATCTGCCCCAGGACCTGGCCTTCGAGGCCGGCACGGTGCGCGCCCGGGCCCGCCCGCTTGAGGTCCGCCGCCAGAAGGGCGACCACTTCACCCTGGGGCCCGAGGAACGCCTCGACCTGCGCGGGATCGACGTCGTGCTGCTGCGCCAGGACCCGCCCTTCGACATGGCCTATATCACCACCACCCACCTGCTTGAGCACCTGCACCCGCGGCCCCTGGTGGTCAACGACCCGGCCGAGGTCCGCAACGCGCCCGAGAAGCTTTTCGTCACCAACTTCCCGGATCTCATGCCGCCGACCCTGATCAGCAGCCGACGGGAGGAGATCCTGGACTTCCGCGCCGGGCAAGGCGACATCGTGATCAAGCCGCTGTTCGGCAACGGCGGCGCCGACGTCTTCCACATCCGGCCCGAGGACGACAACCTCAACGCCCTCTTGGAGATGTTCACCCGGATCTACCGCGAGCCGATCATGGTCCAGCGCTACCTGCCGGAGATCCGCGAGGGCGACAAGCGCATCATCCTGATCGACGGCGAGCCGGTCGGCGCGGTCAACCGGGTGCCGCCGGCCGGCGAGGCCCGCGCCAACCTGCACGTCGGCGGCCGCGCGGAGAAGTCGGATCTGACCCCGCGGGAGCGGGAGATCTGCGCCCGCCTCGGCCCGACCCTTGCAGAGCGCGGCCTGGTCTTCGTCGGCATCGACGTGATCGGCGACTACCTGACCGAGATCAACGTCACCTCTCCCACCGGCCTGCAGGAGATCGACCGCTTCGACGGGGTCTGCCTGGAGGGCCAGATCTGGGACGCCATCGAGGCGCGCCTGGCGCTGGTCGAGGAAGCCGGCCGCGGACTGGCCGGCTAACCGCGACCGCGGCTGGATCGTCGAGCGCCAGGCTGACTCCGATGCGCTTTTTCTTCTTCGGCAGCTTGCGCGACCACGACATCCTGGAAGCGGTGATCGGCCGAGCCTTTCCGCGCCGGGCCTTCCCGGCCGCGCAACTGCCGGATCATCGGCTGGAGCGCATGGCGCAGGAGACCTTTCCGCTGCTGGTCGCCGCCGCCGGCGCCTTGGCGCCCGGAGTCGTGGTCGAAGGCCTCGAGGCGGCCGATATCGAGCGCATCCACTTCTTCGAATCGGTCGAGTACGAGGCGAGCCTGCATTCCATCGCGCTGGCCGGCGGCGGCGCCCTAGACTGCCATCTCTTCGCCGCCACCAAAGCGAAGGAGGCGACCGGCGAGCCTTGGCATTTCGACGACTGGGCGGCGCGTCACAAGGCCAAGGAGCTGCGCGATGCCCGGCTCTGGATGGCCTTCCACGGCTGGGTCACGGCCGCGGAGGCCGACCGACTTTGGGACGAAGCCGTGGCCGCCGGCCGCGCAATCGAAGACCTGATCGCCGAGGTGACCGGCGGCTCCCCGTAACCCCCCGGCGCGCAGCGACCGGGGACCAGACCTCAGCCGGCAAGCGACAAGGCCTCCCGCAGCTGTGGCAGGATCCGTTCGACGCAATCCCGGCCCTCGGCGATGGCGTCCTCGGCGCGGTTGAAGTCCATGAGCCGGATGTGGCCGAGCCGCGGCTCCAGCAAGACCTCCGGCGGATCGCCGGCCATTCGGCTGCGGGTGATCTGGTTCTGCATGATGCTGATGGAGTCCGCGACCACGTCGAAGTAGGACGGGCGCTCCCGCTCGCCGTCGAGGAGCTGGACGAAAAGCCGCTCCGCGCCGCCGCGGATCCCGCTGGGAATGTCCTTGGTCAGGCGGGCGAGGAAGTTGGACCCCGAGGTGTCGACACCGCGCCGGACCCTGCCCGCAGCGCGGCCCCGCCGCCGGGCCGCCCGCTTGCCGGCGAGGTCGCTGTTGAGGTTGACCGCGATCACCCGGTCAGCGCCCAGGGCCCGGCAGAGCGACACCGGCACCGGGTTGACCAGGGCGCCGTCGACCAGCCAGCGGTCCTCGCTGGCGGCCGGGCTGACCAGCCCGGGTAGCGCCACCGAGGCGCGCACGGCCCGGAACAGCGAGCCGTCGCGCAGCCAGACCTCTCGGCCGGTCGCCAGATCGGTGGCGATGGCGCCGAAAGCGACCGGCAGGCCTTGGATCTCGATATCCTCCTGGCGCTCGGACATGAAGCGCATCAGGCGATCGCCCTCGATCAGACCGCCGCCGGCGAAGCGCAGATCGAGGTGGCCGAGGATCTCCCGCCAGTCGAGCTGGCGCGCCCAGGGCCCCAGGTCGCCGATATGGCCGGTCACCAGGGCCGCACCGACGAAGGCGCCGATCGAGCAGCCGGTCACCACGTGCGGTCTGACCCCGGCCGCGGTCAGGGCCTCGACCACACCGATATGCGCCCAGCCACGGGCTGCGCCGCTGCCCAGCGCCAGACCGATGCGGGGCTTCCGGCGGGATGCCGGTGCGGGCTGTGGCTTGCCCTGCTTCGGCGCCTTCCGCGTGCGCCGACGTTCTGCAGTGGCCATCGGTTTTGGTTCGCCTTCCTCTCGATCCGGGCGCTGTTCGCCCAGAGTTCGCAGCAGCCGTCGCAAACAGAGCCC
>JASJAL010000152.1 GCA_030067055.1 Kiloniellales bacterium
CAGCAGGAGTGGCTGATCTACAAGCCGCGCTGGGGCGCCTTCCACGGTACTGCCCTGGAGGACAAGCTGCGTGCGCTGGGGGTCTCGACGGTCGTGCTCTGCGGCTGCAACTTCTCGACCAGCATCCGCTCCACGGTCTACGAGGCAGGGTCCCGGGACCTGCGGGTGATCCTGGCGCCTGACGCGGTCACCGGGGCCTCCGAAGAGGCAATCACTGAGCTCGGACGGATTGGCGTCTATCTGATGAACAGCAACGCCTGCCTGTCCTGGGTCGCGGCAAACCCGCCCAGCGACGAAGCCGCCTGACCGCGCCAGCCGGCTGGCCTGGCGCCGAGGGCTTTGCTACACCACCCGAGGCACCGGACCGGTATTCTCCGGGGCCGAGGGAGGGACGCGTGGTAAAGATGCTCTTGGCGGTGGCCGCGGGCGGCGCAGTCGGTGCCGTCGGCCGCTACCTCGTGGTCTCGGCGGTCGGACATATCTTCGGCACCGGCTTCCCGCTCGGCACGATCGTCGTCAACGTGGTCGGCTCCTTCGTCCTGGGGGCTCTGATCGAGGCGCTGGCCCTGGTTTGGAGCCCGTCCCCTGAGCTGCGCGCAATGGTCGTGGTCGGCGTCCTGGGGGCCTTCACGACCTTCTCGACCTTCTCGATGGACGTCGTGCTGCTCTACGAGCGCGGCGCGCTCGGCCAGGTGGCGCTCTACATCGGGGCCTCCGTGATCCTGTCCATCGGGGCCTTCTTTCTCGGTCTATCCCTGCTGCGGAGTGCTCTGGCGTGAGCGCCGTGCGGACTCTCAACGTCGCCGAGGACGAGGCCGAGCTACGCCTGGACCGCTGGTTCCGTCGGCATTTTCCAGGCCTGGCCCACGGCCGCCTGGAGAAGCTGCTGCGGACCGGCCAGATCCGGGTCGACGGCCGACGCGCCAAGGCGGGTCTGCGGCTCGCACCGGGACAGGCAATCCGGATACCGCCGGCGGTGGCGGCCGCGCCGGAGCCTCCCAGCACAGGTCCGCCGGCGGTCAGCCGTCAGGACCGCGCGGCCTTGGAGGCAGCGGTCCTCTACCGCGACGACTGGGTCATCGCCCTGAACAAGCCGCCCGGTCTGGCGGTGCAGGGTGGGACCGGGCAGAGCCGCCACCTCGACGCCATGCTCGAGGCCCTGCGCTTCGAGGCGGCCGAGCCGCCGCGCCTGGTGCATCGGCTCGACAAGGACACCAGCGGGGTCCTGCTCCTGGGCCGCAGCCGCGAGGCGGCCAAGCGCCTGGCCGAGGCCTTTCGCTCACGGGAAGCCCGCAAGCTCTACTGGGCCGTCGTGGTCGGGGTGCCGGACAAGCCCGAGGGCCGGATCGACCTGGCGCTGGCCAAGGGCGGCGGTGCCGGTCGCGAAAAGATGCGCGAGGACGCGGCCGAGGGCCGGCGGGCGGTGACCCGCTACAAGGTGATCGACGCCCTGGGCGAAACCGCCGCTTGGCTGGCCCTGATGCCCCTGACCGGGAGGACCCACCAACTGAGGGCCCATTGCGCCGCGCTGGAAACGCCGATCCTGGGCGACGGCAAGTACGGGGGCCGCAAGGCCTTCGCGGCCGGCGACGCCCTCTCGAAGCGGCTGCATCTCCACGCCCGCGCGATCAGCCTGCCGCATCCGGCGGGAAGGGGACTGCTCGAGATCACGGCACCGCTGCCGCCCCACATGGCCAAAACCTGGGCCTTCTTCGGCTTCGACGAAGCCGCGGCGGGCGGTTTCGATTAGGCGGGATCCGCGACGGCAAGCTCTGCTTGCCAAGGGATGGTGGAGAGGCTGGAATGGCGGCGTCTACACTTTGCAACTCTCTCAGGTAGAGCATCTCTAGCTGCCCAAGGCGCGGCTGGAGTGTCGGCAATAGGGAAGCACGCCGTGGCGGGTCTTGAGCCGAGGCTGATCGTCTTTGATCTCGACGGGACCCTGGTTGACAGCCAGCACATCATCGTCGAAGCCATGTCCTTTGCCTTTTCGGACAGCGGTCTGGGCCCGCCCGATGCTCGCTCCATTCGCCGCGTCGTCGGGCTGAGCCTGGAGGAGGCCGTGACCCGCCTGCTGCCGGAGACAGCTGGCTGCACGGCCGAGTCCGTGGCCGAACGCTACCGCGACGCCTTCCTGGACCTGCATGCCGACCCCGCGCAGGAGGAGCCGCTCTACCCGGGCGCGCTGGAGGCTATCATGGCCCTCGACCGGGCCGAGACCCTGCTCGGGATCGCCACCGGCAAGGGCCGGGGCGGCTTGCGCCGGGTCCTGGATCGCCACGGCCTGCTCGAGCGCTTTGTGACCCTGCAGACCGCCGACGACGGCCCCGGCAAGCCCGACCCGGCCATGCTGTCCCGGGCCATGGCCGAGGCCGGTGTCGGACGCCAATCCACCTTGATGGTCGGCGACACCACCTTCGACATGGAGATGGCGCGGCGGGCCGGGCTGCCGGGCATCGGGGTCAGCTGGGGCTACCACGAGCCGGACGAATTGCTGGCCGCCGGCGCCGACCGCGTCGTCGAGGCCTTCGACGAGCTGCTGGTTGCCCTGTCCGAGATCTTGCCGCGGCAGGGCCACGAGAGGGACGGATGACCGTTGAACTCGGCCTGCGCAAGCGCGTCTACAAGGAGGCGCGGGCGGCGGCAGCCGAGGGCGGTTTCGAGGTCCGGCTCGACGGCCGGACCTTGCGCACGCCCGCCGGCGCTCAGCTCATGCTGCCCGCAGAGGCTCTGGCCGTCGCGATCGCCGCGGAGTGGCAGGACCAGGGCGACAAGATCAATCCCGAGACCATGCCCATGATGTCCCTGGCCTGCACGGCGCTCGACCGGGTCGTGGGCCAGCGTGACCAGATCGTCGAGGAAATCCTGCGCTTCGCGGAGACCGACCTGCTGTGCCACCGTGTCGACACGCCCGCCGAGCTGGTCCGGCGACAGTCGGAGACCTGGCAGCCCCTGATGGACTGGGCGGCGCAGGAGCTCGAAGCGCCCCTGCAGGCGACCACGGGAATCCTGGCCGTGGCCCAGCCGCCGGAGAGCCTGGCGGCCCTGCGCCGCGCCGTGGAGGGCCTGGACGACCTTGCCCTGACCGCCCTCTCGGTTGCCGTTGCCGCGGCCGGGTCCCTGGTGATCGGCCTGGCGCTGCTGCGCGGCCGCCTCGACCCGGAGGCCGCCTTCGAGGCCGCCGAGCTGGATGCCAGCTACCAGATCGAGCTTTGGGGCGAGGACCCGGAGGCGACTCGCCGGCGCGCGACTTGCCGCGCGGACCTCTTCGCCGCCGCCCGCTTCGCTGCCCTACTTTAGAGCTGGGAGAGCGTCGGGCCCTCCGCCGCTCCGGCCCAGGCCTTATCGAACAGCTTGCGGGTCGCCGCGGCGCCGGCCTCGTCGCCCTGCGCCGTTTGAGCGGACAGCAGACCGAAGAGCGCGTAGGCGTTGTTGGGCGAGTCGATCAGGGCCTGCGTGAAGACCGCTTCGGCCTCGCCCGGCTTTTCGGCTTCCAACAGCGCGGCGCCGAGGGACTGGCGGACCGGGTAGTACCAGAAGGGCGGCTCCATGTAGGGCAGGCCGTCCTGGACCGCGACCGCCTTCTCGAAGCCGGTCCGGGCCGCCTCGTGGTCGCCGCCAGCCAGTTCGGCCTTGGCCTCGACCACCCGGACCGCGATTTCGAGCACATCCTGAGCGGGCAGGCCACCCGCCATCAGCCGTTGCATCTCGTCGTCTTTGCCCAGGGCGCGGATCGTCTCGGCCTCGCTCCGTGCTTTGGCGGTGTCGCCTTGCCGCAGAAAGGCCATGGCGCGGGCGTAGTGCCAGAGCGCCCGCACGTAGGGGAAGTCCTGCGGCGGAGCGTCGAGGGCGAGGATGGTCTCCGGCGTGGAAAACTGCGCGTGGGCGAAGTAAGGCGCCGCCATGATGGCCTGGACCCAGGCCGCCTGCTTGGTAAAGGCCGGGTCGAGCGTGCCTGCCAGCTTCTCGGACTGAGCGATGGCGACGTCGCCGGCGCCGGCCATCTGGGCCGAAGTGACGACGAAGTGAATGTTGTGCGGGTAGTAGCCGTAGGGATAGATGCCGCTGGCCTCGACGGTCGCAAGATAGGCCTCGTCGGCCTCGACCGCGGCGAGATTGGCGTTGAGGGAGTCGATGTAGCGGCCGACCCTGTAGTAGATGTGCGAGGGCATGTGAACCAGGTGACCCGCCGCCGGCATCAGGGCCCCCAGGCGTTCGGCGAAGGGCTCGGCCTTCTCTGGCGCCGTGGAGGCCTCCATGATGTGGATGTAGAGATGGATGGCGGCGGGGTGGTCCGGGTTCGTCGCCAAGACTCGCTCCAGGGTCGCGACAACGTCGGCGGTGCCGCCCTTGGGAGTCGTCTTGTCGGCCTCCCAGTAGTCCCAGGGCGAGACGTCCATGAGCGACTCCGCATAGAGGACGGCGATCTCCTGGTCCTCCGGGAAGCGCGCCGCGACAGCGGCCATGGCGTCGGCATAGGCCGTGTCCAGCTCCGGTCGGCTGCGTTTGTCGCCCGGGGCATAGCGCTCGGCGAGGGCGGCGATCAGGGCCTGTTCCTTGTCGCTGGTCGAAGCGGCGAGCGCCACGGCCTTGCCGATGGCATTGAGCGCCGGCTCGTTGGCGCTCGGGTCCATCGGCATGTTGATGTTGGGCCCGAGGGACAGGGCCTCGCCCCAGTAGCAGAGCGCACAATTCGGATCCTGGCGCTGAGCCTCGCGGAAGGCCCTCAGGGCTTCGGCATGGTTGAAGGCGTAGTTGAGTCGAAGGCCCTGGTCGAAGTAGCGCTGGGCCTGGGTGCTGTCGGTCGTGATTGCGATGGAGCGTTGGCCGAGCCCCTCGAAGAGCGGCGGGGTCGACTGATCGCTCAGCGCCGCGACCTGGGTCAGGGCCACGGGTCTGGCCACGGGCCGGAAGGGGCTGCCCGCCTTGCCGGGTCGGGCGCGGCAGATCGTGGCGGCGATGTAGGCCGGATCGAAGAGCTCGGCAGCGCCGGAACCGGCCGCGCCGACCGCCGGCAACTGCGCAGAGCCGACGAGAAGCGCCGTGGCGGCACCGGCGGTGAGGATGCCTGTCTGTTTCCAATATGACATGGATCTAACCTTTCCCCCTGCATGTGCGACGGCCGCAGCCAAGACCGCGCCGCCGCTGGGTAAGTAGTATGCGCCTATTTCAGCGTCGTGTCGCGGCGCCGGGAAAATGCTTCTATTGTATCAGGCGCGTTTCGTGATGGTTCCGATGTGATCTTCCGTACACAGTAGGGAGCCTCGTGCTCGGCCGCTTGGGAGGTGTCGCAATATGCCGGAACTGACCTATCCCAAGGGGGTCGCCTATGTGGATGGCCGCTACGTCCCCATGTCGGAGGCCAAGATCTCGGTGCTCGACTGGGGCTTTCTGCGCTCTGATGCGACCTACGACGTGGTGCACACCTGGCACGGACGCTTCTTTCGCCTGGACCGGCACCTGGAGCGCTTCGAGCGCTCGGTCGCGCGCCTGAAGATGGCCTTGCCCTTCGGCCGCGATGGACTGGTCGAAGTGCTGCGGCAGTGCGTGCTGCGCGCCGATCTCGACGCGGCCTACGTCGAGATGATCTGCACCCGCGGGGTCTCGCCGACCTTCAGCCGCGACCCGCGCGACGCGGTGAACCGCTTCATCGCCTTCGCCATTCCCTTCGGCTGGATCCTGCGGCCGGAGGAGCGCGAGCGCGGCCTGCACGTCGCGGTCAGCCGGGTCCAGCGGATCCCGCCGCAGTCGGTCGACCCGACGGTCAAGAACTACCACTGGCTCGACCTGGTCGCCGGCCTCTTCGAGGCCTACGAGCGTGGGGCCGAGAACGTCATCCTGACCGACGGTGAGGGCAATGCCGCCGAGGGTCCGGGCTTCAACGTCTTTGCGGTCGCGCAGGGCCGGGCGACTACCCCGGACCGGGGCGTGCTGGAGGGCATCACCCGGCTGACCGCGATCGAGCTCTGTGCCGAACTGGGTCTGCCGGTCGAGGAGGCGCAACTGCCCGTCGACGCCCTGCGCGCGGCCGAGGAAGTCTTCATCACCTCGACCGCCGGCGGCATCATGCCCCTGACCCGGCTCGACGAGCGGCCGGTCGGCGACGGCCGCCCCGGCCCGGTCACCCGCGCGTTGATCGAGCTCTACTGGGCCAAGCACGAAGACCCGGCCTGGACGACGCCGGTTCGGGTTTGAGACCCGGCCTGGACCAACGAGGAGCCGAGGATGCCAGCCAAGCTCGGACGATTGACGCCGATGCTCAACGTGACCGACGTGGCCGCCACGATCGCGTGGTACGTGAGCATCGGCTTCGAAGTCATTAATACTTATGAGGAAGATGGAGAAGCGAACTGGGCCTGGATGAGCCGCGACGGGGTCAACATCATGATCAACCGGCGCGCCCTTCCGCCCGGGGCTGCGACCGGGGTCAATCTCTACATCGACGTCGATGACGTGGATGCGCTCTGGGCCGACCTCAAGGATCGGGTGACCGTGTCCGAGGCCCTCACCGACCAGTTCTACGGCATGCGGGATTTCTGGATCGAGGATCCCAACGGCACCATCCTCGGCTTCGGCCAGCCGCTCGCCAAGCCCGGCGGTTAGCAGAGCCCCCGCCTGCCCACTGGCTTGGCCGGGCCCGGCATGCTATTTCGTTGCACCGCAACAACGAGAACAAGGCTCCGGGGAGCGGGCCCGGGGCGAGGGGAACAGGCATGCAGGAGATCATCCGCAAGCTCGACGAGAAGCGGGCCGGCGCGCGGCTGGGCGGTGGCGAGCGGCGCATCGCGGCGCAGCACAAGAAGGGCAAGCTCTCGGCGCGGGAGCGCATCGAGATCCTGCTCGACGAGGGCTCCTTCGAAGAATGGGACATGTTCGTCGAGCACCGCTGCGGCGACTTCGGCATGGCCGAGAACCGCATCCCGGGCGACGGCGTGGTCACCGGCTACGGCACCGTCAACGGCCGCCTGGTCTTCGTCTTCAGCCAGGACTTCACGGTCTTCGGCGGCTCGCTGTCCGAGGCCCACGCCGAGAAGATCTGCAAGATCATGGACAAGGCCCTGCAGGTCGGGGCGCCGGTGATCGGGATCAACGACTCCGGCGGCGCGCGCATCCAGGAAGGCGTCGCCTCTCTGGCCGGCTACGCCGAGGTCTTCCAGCGCAACGTCCTGGCCTCGGGCGTGGTGCCGCAGATCTCCATGATCATGGGACCCTGCGCCGGCGGCGCGGTCTACTCGCCAGCCATGACCGACTTCATCTTCATGGTGCAGGACAGCGCCTACATGTTCGTCACCGGCCCCGACGTGGTGAAGACCGTGACCCACGAGGAGGTCACCCACGAGGAGCTGGGCGGCGCGGTCACCCACACCACCAAGTCCGGGGTCGCCGACCTGGCCTTCGAGAACGACATCGAGGCCTTGCTGGAGCTGCGCCGCTTTGTCGATTTTCTGCCGGCGTCGAACCGGGAGCCGGCGCCTTACCGCCCGACCGAGGACCCGGCGGAGCGCGAGGAACTTTCCCTCGATACCCTGGTGCCGCCGGACGCGCAGAAGCCCTACGACATGAAGGAACTGATCACCAAGGTTCTGGACGAGGGCGAGTTCTTCGAGCTGCAGCCGGCCCACGCGGGCAACATCATCATCGGCCTGGGGCGCATGGAAGGGCACACGGTCGGCATCGTCGCCAACCAGCCCATGGTGCTGGCCGGCTGCTTGGACATCGCCTCCTCGATCAAGGCGGCGCGCTTCGTGCGCTTCTGCGATTGCTTCAACATCCCAATCGTGACCTTCGTCGACGTGCCCGGCTTCCTGCCCGGCACGGCGCAGGAGTACGGCGGGATCATCAAGCACGGCGCCAAGCTGCTTTTCGCCTTCGCCGAGGCGACGGTGCCCAAGGTCACGGTGATCACCCGCAAAGCCTACGGCGGTGCCTACGACGTCATGAGCTCCAAGCACATCCGCGGCGACGTCAACTACGCCTGGCCGACCGCGGAGATCGCGGTCATGGGCCCCAAGGGCGCGGTCGAGATCATCTTCCGTGCCGACGCCGCCGACGAGGCCAAGATCGAGACACGCACCGAGGAATACCGCGAGAAGTTCGCCAACCCCTTCGTCGCCGCGAGCCGTGGCTTCATCGACGACGTGATCATGCCGCACAACACGCGCCTGCGAATCTGCCGGGCGCTGGCCATGCTGCGCGACAAGGAGCTGGAGAACCCCTGGAAGAAACATGACAATCTGCCGCTGTAGGGGAGGGCGGGAGCGTTGTTCAACAAGATCCTGATCGCCAACCGGGGCGAGATCGCTTGCCGGGTGATGCGGAGCTGCCGTCGCCTGGGCATCGCGACCGTGGCCGTCTATTCCGAGGCCGATGCCGGCGCGCCACACGTCGAGATGGCCGACGAGGCGGTGCTGCTGGGCCCGGCCGCGGCAGCCGAGAGCTACCTGGTCATTCACCGGATCCTGGAGGCCTGCGCGGATACCGGCGCCGAGGCGGTGCACCCGGGCTACGGCTTCCTGTCGGAGAACACGGCCTTCGCCGAGGCGCTGGACGAGGCCGGCGTGACCTTCATCGGGCCGCCGCCCAAGGCCATCGCGGCCATGGGCGACAAGATCGAGTCCAAGAAGATCGCGGCCGAGGCCAGTGTCTCGACGGTGCCGGGTCACATGGGTCTGATCGAGAACGAGGACGAGGCCGCCGCCATCGCGGCCGACATCGGCTATCCGGTGATGATCAAGGCCTCGGCCGGCGGCGGCGGCAAGGGCATGCGCATTGCGCACGACGACCAGGAGGCCCGCGAGGGATTCCGCTCGGCGCGCAGCGAGGCCAAGTCGAGCTTCGCCGACGACCGGGTCTTCGTCGAGAAGTTCGTCGAGGAGCCGCGTCACATCGAGATCCAGGTCCTGGCCGACGGCCAGGGCAACTGCGTCTATCTGGGCGAGCGCGAGTGCTCGATCCAGCGGCGTCACCAGAAGGTCCTGGAGGAAGCGCCGTCGCCCTTCCTCGACGCCGCGACCCGCAAGGCCATGGGCGAGCAGGCGGTAGCCCTGGCCGAGGCGGTCGGCTACCGCTCGGCGGGCACCGTCGAGTTCATCGTCGACAAGGACCGCAACTTCTACTTCCTCGAGATGAACACCCGCCTCCAGGTCGAGCACCCGGTCACCGAGCAGGTCACTGGCCTCGACCTGGTCGAGCTGATGATCCGGGTCGCCGCCGGCGAGGCGCTGCCCATCACCCAGGACGACGTCAAGCTCAAGGGCTGGTCGCTGGAGGCGCGGGTTTACGCCGAGGATCCGGCGCGCAACTTCCTGCCCTCGATCGGCCGCCTGGTGCGTTACCGAGAGCCGGTGGCCAGCGAGACCGTGCGCATCGACACCGGCGTGGTCGAAGGTGCCGAGATCTCGATGTTCTACGACCCGATGATCGCCAAGCTGGTGACCACGGGAGCCGACCGACAAGCGGCGATCGCCGAGATGCGCCGGGCGCTGGACGCCTACTATATACGCGGCATCGGCCACAACATGGCCTTCCTTTCGGCCCTGCTGGCGCACCCGCGCTTCCAGGCCGGCGACATGACCACCAACTTCATCGCCGAGGAGTTCCCCGAGGGCTATCGGGGCAGCGAGGTTGCCGAAGGCCTGCTGCACCGGCTGCTCGCCGTGGCCGCCCTGGTCCGGCGGACC
>JASJAL010000153.1 GCA_030067055.1 Kiloniellales bacterium
TCGCCGACGAAGGAGGTGCGGAAGACGAAATCGCCGGTCCGGGTGATCCCGGGATGGACGGCGTAGGCGGAGATGTACGGGATGCCGTTCTCCTGGAAGACGCCGGCGGCGGCGCGGGTGGCGCCCGAGTAGCTTCCCGAGATCGCGATGTTGACCTTGTCCTGGGATGCCAGCTTGGTCGCGATCGGCGCCGCTTCCTTCGGCGAGGCCTGGTCGTCGTAGACCACCAGCTCGACCGTCTTGCCGTCGACGCCGCCATCGGCGTTGGCCTGCTCGACCGCCAGCTCGGCGCCGGTCAGTGCCGATTTGCCGTCGGCGGCGGCGAAGCCGGTGAGCGGGACGTTGAACCCGATCCTGACGCTTTCGGCCTGGGCGGCGGCGGATAGCAGTCCTGCGGCCGCCACGAGTCCGAGCAAACGAAGATAGCCCCTCATGTAACCCTCCTCTGCATTCCGGACGGCCGCGACACCTTCCGGGCCCGGCCGCCTCGATTCTTTTGGTGTTCCCGGACCTCATCTAACTTGTATATACAACCTGGGTCAACGATAAAGCGGAGTCGGCGCGACCTCTGCGGCCGATACGGCTTGTCCCCGGCGCGAGGCTCCGGGCAAAGTGGCCGCATGGAAAGCTACCGCTTCAAGCCCGGAAGCCTGCCGCTGCTGGTCTCGATTCCCCACGCCGGTATCGGGCTGCCTGAGGCGCTGCGCGGCCGCATGACCGAGGGGGCGCTGGCCCTGCCGGACACCGATTGGCACGTCGATCGCCTGTACGATTTCCTTGACGATCTCGGCGCCTCGACGATCGTGGCCCGCCAGTCGCGCTATGTCATCGACCTCAACCGCGCGCCGGACAGCCGGCCGCTCTACCCCGGCGCCAGCAACACCGAGCTCTGCCCGACCTCGACCTTCGGCGAAGCCCCGGTCTATCGTGAGGATGAGGGACCGAGCCAGGAAGAGATCGAGACCAGGCTGGATATGATCTGGCGGCCCTACCACGCCAAGATCGGGGAGGAGATCGAGCGCATCAAAGCGGCGCATGGCATCGCGGTGCTCTGGGATGCCCATTCCATCCGAAGCGAGGTGCCGCGCTTCTTCGAAGGCCGGCTGCCCGATCTGAACCTGGGCACGGCGGGCGGCGAGTCGGCCTCGGCCGAGCTGACCGGCCTGCTCGGTGCCGTGGCCCGAGAGGCCGAGGCGCTGGGCTTCAGCCACGCCATCGACGGCCGCTTCAAGGGCGGTTACATCACCCGCAGCTTCGGCGCGCCGGATCAGGGCATTCACGCGGTCCAACTCGAGCTCTCGCAGATCACCTACATGGACGAGGATCCGCCCTACCGCTTCCGCGAGGACCTGGCCGAGAAGGTGCGGCCGGTCCTCCAGGGGCTGCTCGACGCCGCGCTGGCCTGGGCAGAGCTCGAAGCTAGCTCGTGACCCCGGCCTTGATCCGCAGGTGCAGCGGGTTGAAGCCGATGCGGTAGGCGAGCTCCGCCGGGTGCTCGATGTCCCAGATGCAAAGGTCGGCGATCTTGCCGGCCTCCAGGGTGCCGTGGCTGTCCGCCATCCCCAGTGCCCGGGCGGCGTTGCGGGTGATCCCGGCCAGGGCCTCCTCGGGAGTCAGGCCGAAGAGGGTGCAGCCCATGTTGAGCATCAGCAGCAGGGAAGTGACCGGGGCGCTGCCAGGGTTGCAGTCCGTGGCCAGCGCGATGGGGACACCGTGGCGGCGCAGCGCCTCGAGCGGCGGCTGCTTGGTCTCCTTCAGCACGTAGAAGGCGCCGGGCAGCAGCACCGCCACGCTGCCGGCCCTGGCCATGGCCTCGACACCGGCCTCGCTGGTGTACTCCAGGTGGTCGGCCGAGAGCGCGCCGAAGCGGGCGGCGAGGGCCGCCCCGCCGAGGTCGGAGAGCTGGTCGGCGTGAAGCTTGACCGGCAGGCCGTGGTCCCGGGCAGCCTGGAAGACGCGGGCGGTCTGATCCGGGGTAAAGCCGATGCCCTCGCAGAAGGCGTCGACCGCGTCGGCGAGGCCGGACTCGGCGACCCGGGGCAGCATCGCGACCACGGCATCGGTGTAAGCCTCGGCTTTGCTCTCGAACTCCGGCGGCATCGCGTGGGCGCCGAGGAAAGTGGTCCGGACCGTGACCGGATGGGTTTCGCCAAGGCGGCGGGCGACTCGGAGCTGCTTCAGCTCGGCCTCGAGTTCGAGGCCATATCCCGATTTGATTTCAATAGTTGTCACGCCTTCTTCGAGTAAAGTCTGAAGTCGCACTTCACCCGTCGTGTAAAGATCTTCTTCCGCCGCCGCCCGGGTCGCGGTCACCGTCGAGCGGATGCCGCCGCCCGCTCGGGCGATCTCCTCGTAGCTGGCGCCCTCGAGGCGCAGCTCGAACTCGCGGGCGCGGTCGCCGCCGTAGACCAGGTGGGTGTGGCAGTCGACAAGGCCCGGGGTGATCCACCGGCCTTCCAGGTCGGTGACCTGCTTGGCCAGGGAGCCGACCGGGCCGGGGACCTCTCCCTCGGGGCCAAGCCAGGCGATGCGGCCGTCCTCGATGCCCAGGGCGGCGTTCTCGATCGCGCCATAGGGCGCCTCGCCGGCGAAGCTCGCCAGGCGCGCCTTGACGAACAGCTGATCCCACATGGCCGCTATTGGCTCCCCATTGTCGCCGCTCAGAGGATCGTCTTAGAGTGGACGCGGTTGCGAGACAACTCCGGGGATGCCGTGAAGCTATTTGCCGAGAGCGCCTTGCTGCCGGAGGGCTGGCGCCGCGACGTCTGCTTCGAGGTCGACGCCAAGGGCTCCCTGGCCACTGTCGAAGCGCAGGCGAGCGCCGAGGGTGCGACGCGCCTGGCTGGCCCGGTGCTGCCCGGCATGCCCAACCTGCACAGCCACGCCTTTCAGAGGGCGATGGCCGGCCTGGCCGAGCGGGCCGGGCCGCAGGATGACAGCTTCTGGACCTGGCGCGAGGTCATGTACGGCTTCCTCGAGCGGCTCGAGCCGCGGCAGATCGAGGCCATCGCGGCGCAGCTCTACGTCGAGATGCTGGAGGCCGGCTACACCGCGGTCGGCGAGTTCCACTACCTGCACCACGATCCTCAGGGCCGGCCCTACGCCGACCTGGCGGAGACTTCACGGCGGGTCATCGCCGCTGCCGCCCGCAGCGGGATCGGTATCACCCAGCTGCCGGTGCTCTACCGTTACGGCGACTTCGGTGGCGGAGAGCCCGGCCCGGCGCAGCGCCGTTTTCTCAACGATCCAGAGCGTCTGCTGTGCCTGGTCGAAGCCCTGGTCGCGGACCACCGGGAAGATCCTCAGGTCCGGGTCGGGGTGGCGCCGCATTCCCTGCGCGCGGTCACCGAGGCCGACCTGACCGCGCTGTTGGACGGACTCGCGGCGCTCGATGGCGAGGCGCCGGTTCACCTGCACATCGCCGAGCAGCAGAAGGAGGTGCAGGACTGCATCGCCTGGGCCGGCCAGCGACCGGTCGAATGGCTGCTCGGCCGCTTCGATATCGGCGCACGCTGGTGTTTGGTGCACGCCACCCACGTCACCGAGGAGGAGACGCGCCGTCTCGCCGAGACCGGGGCGGTTGCCGGGATCTGCCCGACCACCGAGGCGAACCTGGGCGACGGGATCTTTCCGGCCCGCGCCTTCCTCGAGGCTCGCGGTCGCCTGGGCATCGGCTCCGACAGCCACATCTCGGTCAGCCCCGTCGAGGAGCTGCGTTGGCTCGAGTACGCCCAGCGCCTGACCGCCCGGGCCCGAAACCTGCTGGCCCGGGACGGCACCTCCCTGGGCGGGTCCCTTTACCGCTGGGCGCTGGAGGGCGGGGCGCAGGCCCTGGGCCGCCCGATCGGCCGCCTGGCGCCCGGCTGCCGGGCCGACCTGGTGGTCCTGGACCCGGAGGTGCCGGCATTGCTGGGCAAGCAGGAAGATGGACTGCTGGATGCCCTGGTCTTCGCCGGCAACGTTAACCCGGTCCGCGACGTCATGGTCGGCGGCCGCTGGGCGGTCGAGCACGGCCGGCACCGGGAGCGAGACGCGGTCTTCGAAAGCTATCGCAAGACCCTGAAATCTTTGGCTGCCTAGGGGTCTGCCTGTGGCCGAGATCAGCTTCACCTATCTCTCCGGCCCGGACATCGCCGCCCTGGAGATGACCGACGACGAGATCCTGGATGCGGTCGAGGACGGCCTGCGCGCCCAGGGTCGTCGCGAGACCGTGATCGAGCCGCGGGTGCACCTGGAGCCGGATCCCGCATTCCGGGGTCACTTCAACGTGCTGCGGGGCTACGTCGCGCCGCTCGACCTGGCCGGGGTGAAGATCGTCGGCGACTACGTCGACAACTACCAGCAAGGTCTGCCGTCCGAGATGGCGCTGCTCAACCTCTTCGATCCCCGGACCGGGATGCCGGTGGCGCTGCTCGACGCCACCGCGATCACCGAGATGCGCACCGGGGCGATCACCGCCCTGGGCGCCAAGTACCTGGCCCGGCGCGACGTCAAGGTGCTGGGGCACATTGGTGCCCGCGGCTCTTCCTACTGGAACGTTCGGTTGATCGCCCGGCTCTTCGACCTGGAAGAGGTGCGGGTCCATTCCCGCCGTCCGGAGAGCCGCGAACCCTTTGCGGCCGGCCTGGCAGATGAGCTCGGCATCCCGGTTCGGGCCGTGGACAGCTGGGAAGCGGCCTTGGCCGGCGCCGATATCCAGGTCGAGGCGTCCCGCCTGGCGGCGCCGGAGCCTCTGTTCAAGACCGACTGGGTGGCGCCCGGCACCTTGGTGATTCCCTACGGCACCATGAGCGCGGTCGAGCTCTCGCTGACCGACGTCATGGACAAGGTGGTGGTCGACGACCGCGGCCAGATGCGCGCCGGCAAGCTCGGCGCGCTGCGCGCCCACGTCGACGGCGGCAAGATCAACGAGGAGACGGTCCACGCCGAGCTCTGCGAGATGGTTGCCGGCGAGCGCCCGGGCCGAGAAAGCGACGATGAGACGATCCTGTTCTGGCACCGCGGCCTGTCGCTCTCGGACATCGCCCTGGGCGCCGCTATGCTGCGGAAGGCAGAGGCACAAGGGCTCGGCCAGAACCTTCGCTATGCGTGAAGATTATTGCCATTACATCACGCTAATCCCGAGATTTCATCTAGTGGTTCAAGATTGAGTGCGATCGTCGCGCGACCGGGCTAATCGACGGTTTGCCGGACCGCCTCCAGTAGGCGGCTGGATGTCAGCAGTTCTTCGTCCAGGGTCACCACGTCGGGGGCCAGCGCTCGGTCCTCGTCGAGCGTGTCGACCACGCTGCGGACCAGGTCGTGGGCGACCTCGGTACCGCGGCCCAGGCTGGGCGGCTCGGCCAGGTCGATGGCCTGTGCCGCGACCATCAGCTCGATTGCCAGGATCTGGCGCAGGCGCCAGACGATATCGCCGGCCTTGCGAGCCGCCAGGGGCGCATTGGTGATGTCGTCCTCGACCCCGTCGGCCGGCCAGCGCAGGTCGTGCGGGACCGGCTGAGCAAGGTGGCGGACCTCGGCCAGCAGGGCCTCGCCGGTCTTGAGGAGGGGGGCCATGCCCGAGCGCGAAATGCCCTGGGGCGACAGGGTGCCGGGCAGGCCGCTGAGGCGTTCGATCAGGAGGGAGACGGAACGGCTGACCGAGAGCGCGGCGACCTGGGCCAAGGCCATGGCCAAGGTGTCGAGGCCCAGGGCCAGGGCCGGCGTGTGGAAGTTGCCGGTGGAGACGATCCGCTCTTCCTCGAACAGCACCAGCGGGTTGTCGGCGCTGCCGTTGAGATCGGCGTCCAAGATCGGGTCCAGGAAATCCAGCGCCGCCTTGAGGCTGCCGTGGACGGCCGAGACGCAGCGTAGGGAGATCGGATCCTGCAGCCGCCGCGCCGCGCTCGGATCGAGCAGGGCGCCGCCGTCGAGCAGGCGGCGCAGGCCGGCGGCGGCGTATTCCTGGCCGGGTTGCGGACGGGCCGCGGCGACCGTGGCCGAGATTGGCGAGGTGTTGGCCCGGAAGCCTTCCATCGACAGGGCCGCAGCGACCTGGGCCAGGTCGAGCAGGTCGCAGCCATCGTACAGGACCAGGGCGGCCCGCCCTGCGGTGGCCGAAGACGCGTTGCAGATTGCCAGCCCGTCCTTGGGCGCAAGCAGCATCGGTTCGAGATCGGCCTCGCGTAACGCTTCGCGGGCCGGCAGGCGTTGATCTCTGGCCTCCATCTCGCCCTGGCCGATCAGGGCCAGGCCGAGGTGTGCCATCTGGCAGAGATCGCTGGCCCCGACCGAGCCGACCGAGGGGATCACCGGATGGACACCGGCATTCAGCATCCGGGCTAGAGCGTCGGCGATCTCGAGCGAGGCGCCCGCACCGCCGGCGAGCAGGCCGTTGAGTCGGACCAGCAACAGGGCCCGGGTCTGGTCCCGGGGCAGGGGCGGCCCCAGCGCCGTGCTGCGGGCCAGAACCGTGAGTTCGGAGAACTCGGTCATTTCCTCCCGCGACAAGCGGTGCGTGACCCGCGGGCCGAGTCCGGTCGTCAGACCGTAGACCGGGATGTCCTCGTCCACGTGGGTCTCGACCACGGCACGGCTCAGCGCCATCCGCTCGAGGGCCTCCGGGGCCAGGGCCACCTGGACGTCATCGCGTGCGACACCGACCAGGGTCGCCGGCTCGAGGTCGAAACCGGTCAGGACTAGGGTTTCTCGATCCACCTTGGCTGCCCCCCTGGGTTTGCCGGTCCGGGCCTTTGTTCTCTCTGCGGCGAGGCCGTCGCTTATCGCACACTGCCGCCGGCAGTGCGCTTGTACTCTCCTCCGGCCCCGGTGCGGGACTCTGCCACAGCCGATCGTCGGCAGGCCAACCTTTCGGCCCACCGAGCCGGGGTGCAGGATGGAAGGGCGAGCAGGAGGGCTCATTGGCGAGGGATCGATCCAGACGGCGCGAGCGGCGGGACGCGGGCGCCTTCAAGCAGCCGGACTGGGAGTTGCTGCGGAACCCCTACCGGCCGCTGGAGATTCTGGATCCGGAGCAGATCGAGGCCATCCACGACACCTCGATGAAGATTCTCGAGGAGATCGGCATGGATTTCCTGCTGCCGGAAGCGCGGGAGATCCTCAAGGCCGCTGGCGCCGAGGTCGAGCCCGGCTCCGAGCGGGTCCGCTTCGACCGAGGCCTGGTCCTGGAGACCGTGGCCAAGGCGCCCTCGAGCTTCACCCTGCACGCGCGCAATCCTGAGCGGAATCTGAGCGTCGGCGAAAATCAACTGAACTTCATCCTGATCGCCAGCGCGCCCAACGTCTCGGACCTGGATGGCGGGCGCCGGCCGGGCAATTTCCCGGATTACTGCGACCTGCTGCGGCTCGGCCAGAGCCTGAACATCGTCCACCTTTACGGCGGCTATCCCGTCGAGCCGGTCGATCTGCCGCCGGAGACCCGGCACCTGGACTGCATCCAGGCCTTCGTCGAACTGGGCGACAAGGTCTTCCACGGCTATTCCCTGGGCCGGACCCGGATCCTGGACGCCATCGAGATGACCCGGATCGCCCACGGGATCAGCGTCGACGAGCTCAAGCGCAGGCCCAGCCTCTACTCGATCATCAACTCCAGCTCGCCGCTGCGCCTGGACGGGCCGATGCTGGAAGGCATCATCGAAATGGCCCGTCACAACCAGGTCGTGGTGCTGACCCCCTTCACCCTGGCCGGGGCGATGAGCCCGGTGACGCTTGCCGGGGCGCTGGCCCAGCAAAATGCCGAGGCCCTGGCCGGACTGGCCTTCGCCCAGATCGTCAATCCCGGGGCACCGGTGGTCTACGGCGGCTTCACCTCGAACGTCGACATGAAGTCGGGCGCGCCGGCCTTCGGCACCCCGGAGTACAGCCGGGCCGCCCTGGTCGGCGGCCAGCTGGCGCGGCGCTACGGGCTGCCCTACCGCTCGTCCAACGCCAACGCCTCCAACGTGGTCGACGCCCAGGCGGCCTACGAATCCGAGATGTCGCTCTGGGGCGCGGTCTTGGGCCACGCCAACCTGGTCAAGCACGCTGCCGGCTGGATGGAGGGCGGGCTCTGCGCCTCCTTCGAGAAGGTGATCCTGGATGCTGAGCTGCTGCAGATGATGGCCGAGTTCCTGAAGCCGATCGAGGTCAGCGAGGCGACCCTTGGGTTGGACGCCATCGCCGAGGTCGGTCCCGGCGGCCACTTCTTCGGTGCGGCCCACACCATGGAGCGCTACGAGACCGCCTTTTACGCGCCGATCCTCTCGGACTGGCGCAACTACGAGACCTGGGAGGAGGCGGGCGCGGAGACGGCCACCCTCAGGGCCAACCGGCTCTACAAGAAACTGCTGGCCGAGTACGAGCCGCCGCCCCTCGACCCTGCGATCCGCGAGGAGCTGGCCGCCTTCGTCGCCCGGCGCAAGAAGGAGGGCGGCGCCGCGGCCGCCTGAGCCCAGCCTCGAGTCTTCAGCCCGACCCGGCTTGGCGGGCCTGGGGATGCAGGACCGGCTCCTTAGGCGTCAGAAAGTGCCGGCGCAGCACCTCCCAGTAGCTTCGGTAGTGATAGCCGCCGTTGGTGGCGAGGATCTGGTCGCGGCGATGCCGCCAGACCCTCGGCAGGCGGTACCAGGGCAGGGCCGGGGCGCCGTGGTGCACGGCGTGCAGGTTGTTGTTGAGGAACATCAGGGAGAGCAGGGGGCCGCTCTCGACGATCGCGGTCCGCTCGGCCACGTCCTCAGTCGCTCGGTGCTCGAGAAAAGAGCGCAGCAGGGTCAGGGCAAGCCCCGGATAGACGAAGAGCAGAAGATAGGCACCGAAGGGAATCTCGCAGGCCCAGAGCACCCAGATCAGAACGATAGCGACCGCGGGCAGGTGCCACAGCCAGGCGCTTAGGTGGGTGAGGTCGCCGCGGAGCAGGCGTCCCGTCTCGCTGTGGAGAAGTCGCAGGACGGCTACCGGCGGTCCGAGCAGAAGGCGTCCCAAGGCGGTATTGTGGGCGGCAAGGAGGCGCCGCTTCAGGCCGCCACTGGCCTGCCATTCCGCCAGGCTCAGGTAGAAGGACTCGGGATCGCTCAGCGGGTCGGTCAGGCGACTGTTGTCGTGGTGCGCGAGGTGGCTTTGGCGGTAGATATGGAAGGGCAGCCAGAGCCAGAGGCTGGGATAGACGATCAGCTCGTCCAGGAAGGGCTTGCCAGTCGGGTGTCCATGGACCACCTCATGCTGAAGCGAGCCGTGCCAAGCGACCAGATAGCCGCCGAGCGGCAGAACCAACCACCAGGGAAGCGCGTGATAGTTCCAGGTCAGCGCCAGAAAGCCGCCATAGACGGCCAAAGCGACGAGGAGGCTGGGCCATTCGAAGCCCCAGGGGTGTTGTCCTGCCGTCGGTGCCCTTCGGATGCCGCCGTCTTCGGGCGCCGAGTCGATTCGATCCAGCTGTGTCGGCCTGTAAGAGTCGAATAATCTCCTGAGCATCTACACCAAAACTCGATATGTTGCCGCCAATATGGTGATCATACACAACAGGTGTTAATTTTCTACAACATTGTAGCCCGAGCCACGACTAGGGAGGCGGGTTGTGAACCGTCAGGAAGCCGTCGAGAAGTTCCAGAAACGCCTGAGCGAGGTGATCGAGCGGAGTGGCTTGAGCCGCTCGGCCTTCGCCGCCCAGCTGAGCCTGGACCGTTCAACGCTGTCGCAGCTG
>JASJAL010000154.1 GCA_030067055.1 Kiloniellales bacterium
GCTTCCTGGCACCAGACCACGGGCTACCTGCCGATCACCACGGCCGCCTACGACCTGACCGAGAAGCAGGGCTTCTACAAGGAAAACCCCGGCACCGACATCGCCATCAAGCAGATGACCGGCGCCGCGCCGACCGAAAACTCGAAAGGTCTGAGGCTCGGCAGCTTCGACCAGATCCGCGGCATCATCGACGAGGAGCTGGAAGCGGTCTGGACGGGCAAGAAGTCGGCGCAGGAGGCCCTGGACAGCGCGGTCGAGCGGGGCAACCCGCTGCTCCGACGCTTCGAACGCGCCAACCGCTAGGCCGCACATAAGATCCGGCGGGGCCCTGCTTTTCCGGCGGGCCCCGCCGACGGCCTAGGGTCCCGTCCAAGCCATGGAGAAGCGAGTCGTCTTCGGCCACCGGGTGCTGCCCTATCTGCTGGTCCTGCCGCAGATGGCCATCACCCTGGTCTTCTTCCTCTGGCCGGCAAGCCAGGCGATCTACCAGTCCGCACTGATCGAGGATGCCTTCGGGTTGTCCTCGGAGTTCGTCTGGTTCGAGAACTACGCCGTGCTTCTCGCGGACCCGCTCTACCTCGGGTCCTTCAGGACCACAGCCGTCTTCAGCATCGCGGTCTCCGCGCTCTCCATCGGCCTTGCGTTATTTCTGGCGGTCATGGCCGACCGCGTGATCCGCGGCGCCATGGCCTATAAGACGCTGCTGCTTTGGCCCTACGCGGTCGCGCCGGCGGTCGCCGGCGTGCTCTGGCTGTTCATGTTCAACCCCTCGATCGGGCTGGTCAGCTTCTACCTCAAGCTGATGGGCTACAACTGGAACCACGTCCTGAACGGCGGCGAGGCCATGCTGCTGGTGATCATCGCCGCCTCCTGGAAGCAGATCTCCTACAATTTCATCTTCTTCCTGGCCGGCCTGCAGGCGATCCCGCGCTCCCTGATCGAGGCCGCCGCTATCGACGGCGCCGGCCCGGTCCGGCGCTTCTGGACCGTGGTCTTTCCGCTGCTGTCGCCGACCACCTTCTTCCTGCTGGTGGTCAACATCGTCTACGCCTTCTTCGACACCTTCGGCATCATCCACGCCGTCACCAAGGGCGGCCCGGGCAAGGCCACCGAGATCCTGGTCTACAAGGTCTACAAAGACGGCTTCGTCGGCCTGGATCTGGGCAGTTCGGCGGCACAGTCGGTGATCCTCATGGCCGTCGTGGTCGCTCTTACCGTGATCCAGTTCCGCTTTATCGAGCGGCGGGTCCATTACTGAGGTCGATCATGGTCGAACGTCGCGGCTGGCTCACGATCTTCTCCCACGTCTCGCTGCTGCTCTGCATCGCGGTGCTGGCGCTGCCGATCTACGTGACCTTCGTCGCCTCGACCACGACCATGGACGAGATCGTCAGCCCGCCCCTGCCGCTGGTTCCCGGCGGCCAGCTCTTCGAGAACTACAGCGAGGCGCTGAATCGCGGCGTCACCCAGCTGGCCAGCATTCCGGTCGCGCGCATGATGTGGAACTCGCTGGTCATGGCGCTGCTGATCTCGGTCGGCAAGATCGCGATCTCGATCCTCTCGGCCTACGCCATCGTCTACTTCCGTTTCCCCTTCAGGATGCTGTGCTTCTGGACCATCTTCATCACCCTGATGCTGCCGGTCGAGGTGCGCATCCTGCCGACCTACGAGGTCGCGGCCGACCTGGGTCTGCTCAACAACTACGCCGGCCTCAGCGTGCCGCTGATCGCCTCGGCGACCGCGACCTTCCTGTTCCGGCAGTTCTTCCTGACCGTGCCCGACGAGCTGGTCGAGGCGGCGCGCACCGACGGCGCGGGCCCCTTGCGCTTCTTCTGGGACATCCTGCTGCCGCTGTCGCGCACCAACATCGCGGCGCTTTTCGTCATCCTCTTCATCTTCGGCTGGAACCAGTACCTCTGGCCGCTGCTGATCACCACCGAGGCCGAGATGACCACCATCGTGATCGGCATCAACCAGATGATCGCGCCGGGCGAGGACCAGACCAACTGGCCGGTGGTCATGGCCACAACCATGCTGGCCATGCTGCCGCCGATCCTGGTCGTGGTCTCCATGCAGCGGCTCTTCGTCAAGGGCCTGGTCGAGACGGAGAAATAGCGACATGGCCAAGGTCGAAATTCAGGGCGTGCGCAAGGCCTTCGGCAAGGTCGATGTCATTCACGGCGTCGACTGCAGCATCGCCGACGGCGAGTTCCTGGTCATCGTCGGGCCCAGTGGCTGCGGCAAGTCGACCCTGCTGCGCATGGTCGCCGGCCTGGAGACCGTGACCGCCGGCGAGATTCGCATCGGCGAGCAGGTCGTCAACCAGCTCGAGCCGGCGCAGCGCGACATCGCCATGGTGTTCCAGAACTACGCGCTCTATCCGCACATGTCGGTCTACCGCAACATGGCCTACGGCCTGAAGATCCGCGGCCTGAGCAAGGCCGAGATCGACGCGCGGGTCCGCAAGGCGGCCGAGATCCTGGAACTCGGCGAGCTGCTGGAGCGCAAGCCGCGGCAGCTCTCGGGCGGCCAGCGCCAGCGGGTCGCCATGGGCCGCGCCATCGTGCGCGAGCCCGCGGTCTTCCTCTTTGACGAGCCGCTGTCGAACCTGGACGCCAAGCTCAGGGTCCAGATGCGGGTCGAGATCAAGAGGCTGCAGGAGCGCCTGGGCATCACCTCGATCTACGTCACCCACGACCAGGTCGAGGCCATGACCCTGGGCCATCGCCTGATGGTCCTCAATGCCGGCCGGGTCGAGCAGCTAGGCACACCGCTCGAGCTCTACGAACGGCCGGCCTCGGTCTTCGTTGCCGGCTTCATCGGTTCGCCGGCGATGAACTTCCTGCCGGCCCGGATCGCCGACGACGGCCAGCGGGTCGAGATCGAAGGCGGCGAGAGCCTGCCGCTGAACGGCGCGGGCGTGGAGGCCGGGCGGCCGGTCACCCTGGGCATCCGGCCCGAGCACCTGGAGCCGGCCGCGGAAGGTGAGAGCCTGGCCCACCTGACCATCGACCTCGTCGAGCAGCTGGGCGCCGACACCCTCGTGCACGGTCACTTCGGCGAGGCGGCCCAGGACCTGACCCTGCGGATCAGCGGCACCCACAAGGTCGCCGCCGGCGAGCGCCTGCCCCTGCGCATCGGCGCCGCCCAGCTGCACCTCTTCGACCGCGACAGCGGCGCCCGGCTCTAGCTGGGCTTGCTGATATCCGAGATCGTGGACTTCCTGCTCTCCGATTACGTCGGCTACATCATTGTCCGGAATTCCTGGATAAACGGCGGCAGTATCCGCTCGCTCTGACGAAAAAGATCTGATTTCAACATCTTGGGTCGGCCTGCGACCGGTGCAAACTCCGGATAGCTGGCGGTGGTGCTTTCGCGCATCCTTAGGCCCTGTCAGACTTGAAGGAGATAGAGCCATGTCGGGAACGGAGAGGATGACCAAGGCCAGGAGCGAGACCGCCGCACCGCCCCAGCAGGTGGACCTTGTGCGCGGCATCTGCGCCCACATCGACGAACAGGAGGGCGAGCCGACGACCCTGGCGGCCCTGGCCGACCAAGCCGGCATCTCGCCCTGGCACCTGCAGCGGGTCTTCAAGCGCGTCATGGGCGTCTCGCCGCGCGATTACGCCGACGCCCGCCGCAGCGAGCGCTTCCGCGCCGAGCTCAAGAGCGGGGAATCGGTGGCCAGCGCCACCTACGGCGCCGGCTACGGCTCGGCCAGCCGGGTCTACGAGCGCGCCGCCCACCACCTCGGCATGACCCCGGCCTCCTACGCCAAGGGCGGCAAGGGCGCGCGGATCACCTATGCCCTGGTGAGTTCGCCCCTCGGCCGGCTGCTGGTCGCGACCACGACCGTGGGCATCTGCTTCCTCTGCCTGGGCGAGGTCGACGCCGAACTCGAAGGCGAGGTCCGCGCGGAGTTCCCCCAGGCGGAGGCCCTGGAGCGCGACGACGACGCCCTGGCGCCGACCCTGGAGGTCGTCCTCGCCCACATCGCCGGCGAGGCGCCGCACCTGGACTTGCCCCTGGACGTGCGGGCGACCGCCTTCCAGCGCCGGGTCTGGCAGGAGCTGGGCGCCATCCCCTACGGCGAGACGCGGAGCTATTCCGAGATCGCCGAGGCCCTGGGCGTGCCCAAGGGACAGCGCGCCGTCGGCCGCGCCTGCGCGACCAACCCGGTGTCGATCGTCATCCCCTGCCATCGCGCCCTGCGCGAGGACGGCGACCTGGGCGGCTACCGCTGGGGCCTGTCCCGCAAGCGGGCTCTGCTGCGTCGCGAGGCCGAGCAGAGCCCGGCCTAAGAGCACAGGCAAATGGGTCTGCTCCATCCTCCGAGGGCAAGGTCGACTTGCGACACGCAGCGACTGGCGTAGACTGCGCGCCGCCATGGAGAGAGCCGCGTCAGAGTTCCGGATTCGCGCCGCGGTGCGCGAGGACGCGGCCGCGGTCGCCGCGCTGGGCAACGCACTCAACCTGCAGCACGGCCTGCCGGAGGCCTTCACCGAGGCGACCGTCCTGCGCGACGGCTTCGAGGGCCCCCGGCGGTTCTCGCTTCTGGTCGCCGTGTCCCAAGACCGGCCGGCCGACCGGCTGGTCGGCTACGCGCTCTATCATCCGCTGTACAACTCGGACAAGCCGGGCTGGGGCCTCTGGCTGGTCGACCTCTTCGTCGAGCCGGAGCTGCGCGGACGAGGCCTGGGCCGCCGTCTCCTCGCCGCGGTCGCGGCCGAGGCAGTGGCGACCGGGGCGGTCAGCCTGTGGTGGGGCGTGGTCTCGGCCAACCGCAATGCCCGCGATTTCTACGCCGCGCTCGGCGCCCGGGACGAGGACGCCAGAATTCTGGAGCTCGACGGCGCCGCCCTCGCGGCGCTGGCCGAACAGGCGGACGTGAAACCCTAGAGAAACGCAGCGCTTGCGGGCGGAATCGACGCTGGCTATACAGCATGCATGCCGGTGGACGGAAAGAAGCCCAAGATCTTGTGGGTTGGCGACCGTGAGGTCCCCCTTGCCGTCCGCGTTCATCCGCGCGCCCGGCACATCGCCCTGGTGATCGACGGCGCCAAGGGCGGGGTTCGCCTGACCCTGCCGCCCGGCGTCTCGGTCAAGGCCGGGCTGCGCTTCGCCAACAAGCACGCCGACTGGCTGGAATCCCAGCTGGCCGACCTGCCGCCGCGAATCCCCTTCGCGCCCGGCGCGCGAATCCCTCTGCTCGGCCAGCCCCACGTCATCCGCCACATCCCCGAAGGCCGGGGCGGCGTCTGGCGCCAGGAGGGCCGGGTCTTCGTCTCGGGACGGCCCGAGCACCTGGTGCGCCGGGTCGGCGATTTCCTGAAGCGCGAGGCGCGCGAGACCATTGCCCCGAAGGTGCACGACCTGGCCGCGGAGATCGACCGCAAGCCCGGACGGATCACGGTACGCGATATGAAGAGTCGCTGGGGCAGCTGTTCTTCCGACGGCCGCCTGCGCTTCAACTGGCGCCTGATCCTGGCCCCGGAGCCGATCCTCGACTACGTGGTCGCGCACGAGGTCGCGCACCTGGTCCACATGGACCACAGCCGCCGCTTCTGGCGCATCGTCGACGCCCTTTGTCCCGAGGCGGACGCGGCGCGGACCTGGCTGGCGAAGAACGGCAACGACTTGATGCGCTACGGCTAGGCTCGCGGCACGCAATTCCCGATCAGACGCGATCGCAAAGCGCTGCCCTGTGATCGGTATAGGCCCGATGGGACGTCGCCGGGTTCCGGTCGACGCCATGCTCTACCCGGGCGCGGCCGGCTCGATTCCGTATCAGTCCCGCCCGAAGAACCGCCGGCGCCTGACCGGCTCTTCCTCCTCGGGCTCGTCGGGGCCGTCGATCAGGTCGCTGAGGATCCGCTTGATGAAGTTGCCGCCCGAGGGTTTCTTTTCCGGGCTGCGGGCCTGGGCGATTTCGCCGATCGGCAGGGGCTCGGGCTCCTTGTCCTTGAGGGCGCGCCGCATGACCCGGGCCCAGAGCCTGGCCGGCAAGCCGCCGCCGGTGACGCCCTTCATCGGTGCCCCGTCGTCGTTGCCGACCCAGACGCCGGCGATCATCGAGGCGGTGAAGCCGACGAACCAAGCGTCCCGAAAGCCCTGACTGGTCCCGGTCTTGCCGGCGGCCGGCCACTCGAACTTGGCGCCCTTGCCGGTTCCCCACTCGACCGTGGCACGCAGCAGGTCGTTCATCTGGTCGACCTGGCGGGCGCGCACCAGCTGGCCCGCACCGCTGCTGACCCGCTTGTAGACGACCCGGCCGGTGGAGTCGCGGATCTCCTTGATGCCGTGCGGCCAGACGCCGAAGCCGCGGTTGGCGAAGACCGCGTAGGCGGTCGTCAACTCGAGCAGCGAGACCTCCGAGGTCCCCAAGGCGAGACTCGGCTGGGGGTCGAGATCGCTGGTGACTCCGAGCCGCCGGGCAGCGTCGGCGACGGTCTCCGGGCCGGTAGCCTGAGATACCTGGACGGCGACCGAGTTGAGCGAGCGCGCGAAGGCCTCGCGCATCGTGACGTCGCCGTAGTAGCGGTCGGCGTAGTTCTTGGGCGCCCAGCGGCCGATCTTGATCGGCCCGTCGACGAAACGGCGGTCCGGATGGAGCCCGTTCTCGAAGCTGGCCAGGTAGACGAAGAGCTTGAAGGCCGAGCCCGGCTGCCGCAGCGCCTGGGTCGCTCGGTTGAACTGGCTTTCGCCGTAGTCCCGGCCGCCGACCATGGCGCGCACGGAGCCGTCCGGGGTCATCACGACCATGGCCGCCTGACCGGCTTCCCGGCCCTCGCCCTCCTGCTCCAGGGTCTTGGCAACCTCCTCCTGGGCGGCCTTCTGAAGCGGCAGATCGAGGGTCGTCTGGACGATCAGGTCGCGGTCGCTGTAGCCGACGTAGCTGCGCACCTCGTTGAGGATCCAGTCGGCGAAGTAGCGGGTCCCGGAGCCGGCGATCGACGCCAGGTTGGTCTTCTTGGTCAGGGCGGCGATGGCCTCGGCCTCGCCGATGAAGCCGGTCTCGACCATTGCCTGGAGGACCAGCTGGGCGCGGCCCTCGGCAGCGTCCAGGTTGCGGGTCGGGTTGAAGCGCGAGGGCGCCTTCAAGAGACCGGCCAGAACCGCGCCTTCGTAGATGGTCATCTCCCTGGCCGACTTGCCGAAGTAGCGCCGCGCCGCCGCGTCGACCCCGTAGGTCCCGGCACCGAAGTAGACCCGGTTCAAGTAGAGGGTCATGATCTGGTCCTTGGAGAACTTCCGCTCCAGCCAGAAGGCGAGAAGGACCTCGCGTACCTTGCGGCGCAGGGTTCGATCGGGCTTGAGGAAGAGATTCTTGGCCAGCTGCTGGGTGATGGTCGAGCCGCCCTGGACGATGCGGCCGGCCCGGATGTTGGCAAGCATGGCTCGAGCCAGACCGAAGACGTCGACCCCGTTATGGCTGTAGAAGCGCCGGTCCTCGACCGCAATCACCGCTTGCGGCACGTGCGGCGGCAGGTCGCCGACGTCCACGGCCTCGCCGTAGAGCTGGCCGTAGTTGGCGAGGACCGAGCCGTCGGCTGCCAGCAGGGTCACGCTGGGCGCCCGGTTGGCGGCGGCGATCTGGGCCACGTCCGGCAGGTCGTAGGCGTAATAGGCGACCAGGCCGCCGAGCGCCACCAGGCCCCAGACGGCGATCACCCCGGTCCAGATCAAGAGCCAGCGCCCGATTCGACGCTTCGGACTGCGCCGGCGCTGCCAGCTGGGCCTGCTGTCGCTACGAAGTTGGATGCTCGGCCGTTTCCGCTTGGTCCCTGCCAAGTCGACCCCCTCGTTTTGCCGCTCTGCGCCCTAGAGCCAATCTTGGGTTTAAGCCGCCGCTTTCAAGATGGGGTTGCGGCGTGCCCTAGATGGAGCAGCAATGTGGCACGGCTGTGACCGGGTCGCCGCCCGGAACCGCCGGGCGGCGGTGGATCAGACATCCAGATTTGCAACTTCCAGGGCATGGGTCTGAATGAATTCGCGCCGAGGCTCCACCACATCGCCCATGAGTGTTGCAAAAATGTCCTTGGCCTCGTCGACCTGCTTGACCCGGACCTGGAGCAGGGAGCGCACGTTGGGATCCAGGGTCGTCTCCCAGAGCTGATCCGGATTCATCTCGCCCAAGCCTTTGTAGCGCGAGATCGTGATGCCCTTTCGCCCGAGCTCGAAGACGGCCTCGACCAGGCTGCTGGGCCCGGTGATGCGGTAGGACTTCTCCTTGGCCTGGAGCTCGCCGTGGCCCTGGTAGGTCTCCTGCAGCTCCTCCGCCATCTCGTCCAGGCGCCGGGCCTCTGAGCTGCGGATCAGTATGCCGTCGATGACCCGGCGCTCGGTGAAGCCGCGCAGCGTGCGCCGGAAGGCCAACCCGCCGTCCGGGGCCGCCTCGCCGATCCAGCCGCGCTCGTGCTCGGGCGCCAGGGCGTCGAGGCGCCGCGCAATGTAGCCTGCCGCCTCGGCGGCCCGCTCGGCATCCGGGATCAGATCCGGGTTAAGGGCGCCGGCGATGGCTGCCTGCTCGACCACGTCCCGGTTGCCGACCTTGTTGACCAGGTTGGCCATGAGGTGGCGCGCCCGGACCGCACGCTCCACCAGTTCGGTCAGCGCCCCTGCGGCAACCTGGGCGCCGTCCTGGCCCAGCAGGACGGCATCGCGCACACCGCTCTCGATCAGAAAGGTCTCGAGCTCCCGGTCGTCCTTCAGGTAGCGAAGCGAATCTGACTTCTTGGCGCGGTAGAGCGGCGGCTGGGCGATGTAGAGGTAGCCGCGCTCGATGATCTCGGGCATCTGCCGGAAGAAGAAGGTCAGCAGGAGGGTGCGGATGTGACTGCCGTCGACGTCCGCGTCGGTCATGATGATGATCTTGTGGTAGCGGATCTTCTCGATATTGAACTCTTCCTTGCCGATCCCGGTGCCAAGCGCGGTGATCAGGGTGCCGATCTCCTGGCTGCTGAGCATCTTGTCGAAGCGTGCCCGCTCGACGTTCAGGATCTTGCCGCGGATCGGCAGGATCGCCTGGGTCTTGCGATCGCGGGCCATCTTGGCCGAGCCGCCCGCGGAATCGCCCTCGACGATGAAAAGCTCGGCCCGCCCGGGATCGCGCTCCTGGCAGTCGGCGAGCTTGCCGGGCAGATTGGAGACGTCGAGCACGCCCTTGCGCCGGGTCAGCTCGCGCGCCTTGCGAGCCGCCTCTCGCGCCGCCGCCGCCTCGACCACCTTGGCGACGATGCGCTTGGCCTCGTTGGGGTGCTCCTCGAAGTACTGCCCGAGGCGCTCGTTGACCACGCTCTCGACCACCGGCCGGACCTCGGAGGAGACAAGCTTGTCCTTGGTCTGGCTGGAGAACTTCGGGTCCGGCAGCTTGACCGACAGCACGCAGGTCAGGCCCTCGCGGGCGTCGTCGCCGCTGAGCGTGATCTTCTCCTTCTTGGCCAGTCCGGAGTCGGCGGCGTAGGCGTTGATCTGCCGGGTCAAGGCGCCGCGGAAGCCGGCCAGGTGGGTGCCGCCGTCGCGCTGGGGAATGTTGTTGGTGAAGCACAGCATGGTCTCGTGATAGCTGTCGGTCCACTGCAGCGCGACCTCGACGCCCATCCCGTCACGCTCGAGGGCGAAGGTGATCGGCTCCTCGATCA